>NZ_LATL02000229.1 GCF_000972705.2 Limnoraphis robusta CS-951
GCCAGTAGAGTTATTATAGCATTTTTCCTGGCCTTATATCCCCATACCTAAAAGGTAGGGGCGTGTGCGGCAATTTTTGGTAATCTTCAGAATCTCCTCTACCTATTGGCTGAATTGTGTTAACTTTTTCCTATCTCCCGAGATAGATTCTTCATTCGGACGGTAGAAATTAGATGTTATTTCTTCAGATCGTCATTGTTTTTGTTATGATTAGACACAAACTTAAAGCCAGATCAATAAGATTTTATATCCTATCACTTAATATCCTCAAAACATCGGAGTATTTTTTTTATGCTTGATTCAGCTTGTTTGATTTTTAATCCCGTTGCAGGTCAAAGCGATCCCGATCAAGATCTCTGCGAAATTAAACGTCACTTGAAACCTCATATTCATTTAGATATTCAGTTTACCACTGAAGACATATCTGCTCAACAATTAGCCCAAGAAGCCCTCGAACGAAATGTAGAATGTTTGATTGCTTCAGGAGGAGATGGTACCGTTTCTCAAGTTGCGGGAGTTTTAGTTGAAAGCGATATTTCTTTAGGAATTATTGCCCGAGGAACTGCAAATGCGTTTGCAAATGCTCTCAATATTCCTCAAGATATAGAAGGAGCTTGCAAAGTCATTTTAGCCGGAAAACAGCGAGTTGTTGATATGGGAAGATGCGAAGGAAAACCCATGATGCTCTTAGCGGGTGTGGGTTTAGAAGCAGGTATGATTGAAGATGCAAATCGAAAAGCCAAAAATCGCTTCGGAGTATTAGCTTACTATATTGCAGCGTTCAAGCAGTGGAAAGGTTTTAAAACATTTTACGCTCAACTCGAAACCCAGGATCGAATTATCGAGGTTGAAGCAACAGCAATTACCATTGCAAATGTTGCCCCCGCTTCTTCTATTTTAGCTCAAGGCCCGGCGGGGATTATTGTTGATGATGGACTCTTAGATGTAACAATTTTTTCCCCTAAAAATCGTTGGAAAGCCGTAGGAGCATCTTATCATTTACTGCTGTCTGCTCTCGCTGAAGATAATGCTACACGAAACGATATTGGCTACTTCCGAACCCAACGAATTCGAGTCAGTACCGATCCCCCCCAAAAGGTGGCTGTAGATGGAGAAGTGGTCGGACAAACTCCTGTTGAAATCGAGTGTATTCCTGGCAAACTCAACATCATTGTTCCTGATAAATTCTCATCAGAACAACCTGAAAAATTGCAAGGATTACCGGGATTAAAAATTAAATCCAAGACAGGTGAACCTCAAAATCAAGTTCAAACTCAACAAAAAGAGGAGAAAAGTAATATAGATGTTTTGATTGTAGATTATCGACTTCCCGATTAAACTTTTAAAAATATTGAAGTCTATCGCCCATAAACCAACAGTTGATGAAACAAAAGACAAAAAAAATTACTTCTCAGATTTTAACTCGGCTTTTCTCACTGGTTAGTAGTGGATTAATTTTATCTGCTCTATCACTCTGGGTTTTCTTTGAAATTGCTGAGGAAGTGCTTGAACAAGAGACTAAAGCGTTAGATACAGCAATTCTTCAGCATTTTCAATCCTGGCATACCCCTGTTTTAAACCAAATCTTTCGCGGTATTACTGTTTTAGGAAATCCAAATTTTTTAATTTTATTCACCGGGGTTGTCAGTTTGATTTTAATCCACTACAAACAAAAGGCTAAGTTAGGAATACTCGCAATTGCTTCGGGAGGAGCAATGGGTTTAAATTACTGGCTAAAAGTTCTATTTTCTCGCTCTCGTCCTCAACTTTGGCAACAAATTGTGGATGTAAAATTCAAAAGTTTTCCGAGCGGTCATGCGATGATTTCATTAGTCGTCTATGGTATCGTTAGCTACTACTTAATCACTCAATTTAAAGCTTCGTCAAAAGTTATTATTACCCTAACGAGTCTTTTAATTTTCATCATCGGACTCAGCCGCTTGTATTTAGGTGTTCACTGGCCGACTGATATTATAGCAGGATATGCAGCCGGATTAGTATGGTTAACTGCTTGTATTTTTAGCCTAAAACTAGCAGAAAAAAGATTTAATTTATAGTCTTATAATTATTTAAATATAGGTTACACGATCAAGTTCTTACCCGTCAGCCGTCAGAGGAGGAATCTTGAGAGCAGTTATTGCTGATACAGGCCCTCTTTATGCAGCATTTGATCCAAGCGATCAGTATCATATTCAGTCCCAAGCAGAGCTACAAAGACTCGCTCAAGAAAGTCTAGAGGTTATTATTCTTTATCCTACTGTTTAAAGAATTACTTTATTTGATGCTGTTACTGCTGTTGTTGCTGTTCGCTTAAACTTGCCTGTTTGGACGTATGATTATCATTTTGATGTCATGCAAGTTCAGGTTTGGCGTTAGATCTTGCGGTTACTCGAACGTTACTTTAACACAGTTCTTTAACATTTATGCGATCGCTTAACAGTAGGGTGGGTGACAGCAAAAAATTGGCGATCTCAACAATTAAGTCATTGGTTGTCACCCACCCTCGTCTTTCTCTTGCAGAATTGAAATACAACTTTAGTAGGTATCATCATTACTGGTAATGATATTTGCATGAAGCGATGATAATTTCGTTATCTGTTACTTGATAAACTAAGCGATGCTCATCGTTGATGCGCCTTGACCAAAATCCACTGAGTTCATATTTTAAAGGTTCTGGTTTACCCAAACCCTCAAAAGGAGAGCGATCAATATCCTGAATTAACTTAATAATTTTTCCATAGAGCTTTTTATCCTGAGTAGCCCATGCGTTAAAATCTTCAAAGGCTGATGCTTCAAAGACGATTTTTTTCTCATGTCAGATCATCGCTATTAAATTCAACCAGATTCTCTCTTTTCTTAATATTATCTACGGCTTTGAGCAATTTTTCTCGATTAGCTGGAGACTTTAATAAGTATGAAGTTTCATCAATCTCCGAAACAATGATTTCAATTTCTTGATCTCGAAATGTGGCTTTCAACTCGGTCAAAAAACGATCATCTAAGTCGTTAGCCTTAACTTTGTAGACTTTTTGCATCTTTCAAACTTCACCGACTCCAACCTTAGTTTAACACAGTTATTTCACATTTCAGCGATCGCCTCAAACTCCAGTAATATTGAAACTGGAAGCAACTCTAATATAATTTATGGAAGCACAACCGAGGGAAATTCGACGTTATATTAAAGTTGATGGTAAAATTCCGTTTAGTGAATGGATAGATTCATTGCAAGATAGGAAAGCTAGACTTAAAATAAAGTTGAGGCTTGACCGAGTTGAAGAAGGTAATCTCGGTGATTATCGCTCTGTTGGCGAAGGAGTATTTGAACTCAGGCTAAACTATGGCCCTGGATATCGCATCTACTTTGGACAAGTCGGGTTAACAATTATCCTTCTGCTCTGTGGCGGAGATAAAAAGACCCAAGTAACAGATATTCAAACTGCTAAGAAGTATTGGAGAGACTACAATGCAAGAAATACAAGTTCCAACCAGTGATAGTTACCACGATTATCTAATTGAATCTCTGAAAGATTCTGAAGAAGCCGCAGGTTATATAGAAGTTTCTTTAGAAGAAGGGGGCGATGAACCTTATCTTTTAAGAAAGGTTTTGAGAAATGTAATTGAAGCACAAATTAAAATGAATAATCTCTCAGAGTCAGCCAAGCAAAATTATGAAAAGCTCGATCAAGTTTTAGCAGAAAGTGGCGGAACTGAAATTTATACTTTTGTAGAACTGTTGAATGCTTTGGGTTTTGAGTTGTCTGTCAAGGTCAAAGAATAATTAATGCGATCGCTCCGAACAGATTATAATAGATAGTGCCGTTCAAAAGCTAAATTTTGTCTCACGATTTGGAGAACAATATGCACCCCCTTAAAAAAAGACTAATTTTGGATGAAAAAATGCGCCCAGTTGGTGTTATTATTGATTATCACGATTGGCAGAAAATTGAGAAATTTCTAGAACAGAGTCATTTTTTCGAGCAGGAACAGTCTGATTTATCAAAATTTTCAGGAGTGATTAAATTAACTCAAGACCCTCTAGAATATCAGCATCAAGTTCGGGATGAATGGTAATGACAGATTTTTCTGCTAAGTCTGGTTCGGCTTGAAAACAACCAACAAACGGACTTTGCTTTAACTTTGCTAAAGGATCGGCTTGTTGTTGCAATTGCTGATAGTGTATTTCAATGGAAGACTGAATCACCTCTAATACATCTTGCTCGGTTTGTTGTTGAATGTTGGCTAATTTTCTAGCCATTTCAACATCTTCGCTGAATTTCTATTTTCATTGGCGATCGCTCCCAAAACCCATCACATTTATTATATCTTAATCTAACGTTTATTTTACACAAGTTTTTCACATTTCAGCGATCGCCTCTCGCTCAGGTAACGAAGTTAACAGGGTGACAATTAGGTATGGTTTATGCTGTAATTAGATTATGCTGAGAGTGAGTAATTAAGCTAAATGGCAACTAGACTAATTGAATTAGAAGATGGGATTTTAGTCGAGGCTGAAGTCCCAGAAGATGAAGCGCAGCCCATTTCAACGAATGTGGTGAAGGAAGTAAAATCCAGTTTTGAGAAAGTTAAGCCTATTTTAGTTAGTATCAGTCGCCCCATTGCTGAAGCTTGGAAAGAAATCAATAAAGATATGGAGATTGAGCAAGCTGAGGTTGAAGTAGCTTTTAATTTCGAGGGTGAAGGAAATATATATATTACAAAAGCAAAAACGGGTGCAAATCTTAAAGTTAAGCTGGTGTTAAAGCCCAAGCAGTAATGGAATGAATACGGGGCTAGAGAATTCTGTCGTTTTAATCACCAGTACCAAGAAGGACAATGTAATTGGTACTGGTTTTGCTATTCATCGAGATCAGGATCAAACATATCTAGTTACCTGCGCTCATGTTATCAAGGATGTGGGTGGTGAGGATAGTGTACTGGTTAATGGCATTCCTGCAAAAGTTTTGGCATTGGGAGATGTCCAAGGCTTTGACTTAGCTATTCTACAAGCTGAGGGACTTTCAAACTTGCCTTTATTACATCTAATAACTTTATCAGGTGAGGAGAAAAGAACTATTAAGATAGCAGGTTACTATCTTTACAGTGGAAATAAACAACACTCTTGTAAAACTATAGAAGGAATTTGCTCTGAAACAGGTGAAGTAGTTCAACTAATAGAAAAGTCTCTAGAACGGGCTGCTGTTTTAGAGTTGCGGATGAGTCAAGAGAATCAACTCCAAGCAGGTTATAGCGGTTCACCTGTTATCGATCAAGAAACGAGCCGTGTTTTAGGTGTAGTCACTCATATGGAAAAAGAGGGTAAAATCGGACGAGCGATTTCTATAGCAGCATTGCTCAAAATTCGTGAAATGCCGTCCTTGTCTTTTCCATTAGAAGTTAGTATGGCATCCACAGGTGATGGAAGCCAAAGTTCATCTAACTTAAATGCTAGAATAAAAACTGTAGAAACTCATATCTTTTCGGGAACCAAAGTGTTAGAAGAAATAAAAAAATTACCCAGTTGGGTTAAAGCTATTTTTGCTTTTATAATTATGGTTAGTGGAGTTTCTGGCTGGGACTATATCCAAGCTAACCCAAACGAGAGTGTTCAAGTTAATCAAGATTCTCCAGACTTAGAATATCAAAGGATAGGGGTTACTGTTCGTAATCGTGAGAATGCTCAACCCGTTGAAAACGTGACGGTTCAAATTATTTTCGATGGCCCGCCCGTTCAAAAAATGACAGATAGAAATGGATATTTTGAAATAGAAGTTCCAGCTAGAGAAACAGCACAGGTTACTTTAACAAAAGCAGGGTTCAAAACGGCAACAGAGACTGTTGGTTTAAAAGTAGATCCTGACAAGACTAAATTAATCTATCTAGATCCTGAGAATTAATGTATCTTTATAAAGTAAGTGTGTATGTCCTCTAATTCTAAAATTTGGCAAGAGATCAAAGAACGATTTGAATTTTTTTTAATACTTGCTGCGCTTTGTGGTTGCGGTTACTTAACATGGTATCAATTGATTTGGCTAATTTTCATGTTGATTTTTGGTGGTGTCTCGGCTGCAATGATTCCATTATACAATATTGCACAAGACAAGCTAAAGAACACTACAAACCTAGATGAATTTGAATTAAATAAGCTGGAAAAGATATTACAGGAAGCTGAAAATATTTTATCTAAGTACGAAAATTCACAATCTAAATCATTGATCAAGAACTCCGATCAAGCCATTAGACTTCGGAATTTAAAATCAACTATAAGTCACAATATTGAAGAAGCAAAAAAGGAATACAAACAGAAAAAGCGTCAACGAGAAGATAGAGAAATATATATTGAAGAACAACAAAAAGAGAAAGGTTTTACTTGTGGAGTTCCACCCAATGAGAATAATGAATGTCCTCCTGGGTATCCTATTCGAGTAACTGAGAATCTACCCAAAGATGATCCACGTCGAGGAATATACTATACACCAGAAGATCAACGATACTACAAATCAGTTACTTGGTGTTTTAAAAATAAAAAAGAAGCTGAAGAAAATAATTTTGAGCCTCCTAAGAATCGAAAAAAATATCGCGATAAATTTTAATTTCAATATAGAGATAATCCTATATCACCCATTGTTAATTAGGGACACAACATTATTGTCATGCCCCTAACTAATATTCTACTCGTTACTGAACCCTTCTATCGGCGCGAACCCTTGACGTTGAATATTCTCAGTTATCGTCCGAGGTTCGAGGAATTGTAACAAATAATCCGGCCCTCCTGCTTTGGAACCAACACCGGAAAGTTTAAACCCTCCGAACGGTTGACGGGAAACAATTGCGCCCGTAATTCCTCGGTTAATGTACAAATTCCCCACTTCAAAATCGGCTTTTGCTTGGGCAATATGAGACGGAGTTCGAGAATACAAACCGCCTGTTAAAGCAAAGTTTGTACCGTTGGCAATATTAATCGCTTCCTCAAAATTCGCCGCTTTAATCACCGCTAAAACTGGCCCAAAAATCTCCTCTTGGGCAATTTTTGCCGTCGGTGAAACGTTCACAAATACCGTTGGCGGAACAAAATATCCCGTTTCTGGTGCGGGAACTTGAATGGCGAGTTCCGCTTCTTGTTTGCCAATTTCAATGTATTCTAAAATCCGTTTTTGAGCATTAGCATCAATTACCGGACCAACAAACGTGCTAGGATGAACAGCATCACCCACATTAAGCGATCGCACTGCTTCGGTTAAACGGCTAACAAACGCCTCATAAACGGGTTCTAAAACCACCACCCGAGAACAAGCCGAACACTTCTGACCACTGTAGCCAAACGCCGAATAAACGACACCTGCAACCGCCTGATCTAAGTCCGCACTTTCATCAACAATAATCGCATTTTTTCCGCCCATTTCTGCAATAACACGCTTGAGATGTTTTTGTCCGGGACGCAACACCGCAGCTTCGGCGTAAATGCGAGAACCAACCTCTTGAGAACCCGTGAAGGTAATCATGTGAACGTCGGGATGTTTCACCAGATGAGAACCCACCGTTGAACCCTTGCAGGGAATATATTGAAATACCCCGTTTGGTATCCCCGCATCAACTAAAACTTCGGCAATTTTCGCAGCAATTACTGATGAAACTTCCGCAGGTTTTAACAGCGTACAATTTCCCGTTACTAACGATGCAACCGTCATCCCAACAGGAATAGCGAGGGGAAAATTCCAGGGCGAAATCACAACAGAAATCCCACGCGGTTGATAATGATAACGATCCGTTTCTCCGGCGGTATCATAAATATATCCCTGATCTAAGCGTTCCATTTCATCAGCATAATAGCGACAAAAATCAATCGCTTCAGAGACTTCCGCATCGCACTGATGCAACGCTTTTCCGACTTCATAAACCATCCAAGCGCACAACTCGTGGCGGCGTTGTTCCATCAATTCTGCGGCTTTGCGTAACACCCCCGCACGTTGACGAACCGGTGTCCGTTTCCAAGCCGGAAATGCGGCTTTAGCAGCTTCTAATGCTTGGTCGGCTTGTGCAATACTAATTAACCCAATTTTTCCGACAATTTCTGAGGGATTAGAAGGGTTAACAGAATCAACAATGGTTTCGGTTTGTTCCCGTTTTCCGTTAATTAAAGGGAGATAAGTTTGACCCAATTGTTGACGAACGGTTTCCAACGCTCGAAAGGCTTTATCCCGTTGAACGGTGTCTGCATAATCACTATCCGGCGCATTGGGAAATACAGGTTTCCAAGTGTCTTTAATATTGCTTTCGGTGTTGGGTTTGGGCGGCGCTAACAGTTCTTCTAAGGGTCGATTTTCTGAACTTTGACGCAGGAATGAACTATTAGCAGTATTCTCCAACAAACGGCGAATTAAGTAAGACATTCCCGGTAATAAATCACCGTAGGGACAATACATTCGCACCCGATATCCTTCTTTGGCTAAAGCTTTTGCTAATTGGTCGCCCATGCCATATAATACCTGCATTTCAAAGGCGCGACGGGGAACATTTAACGTTTGAGCGATCGCAATAGCTTTAGCTTGAGAACGAACGTTATGGCTACCAATTGCCGAATAGATGTATTGATGATTTTCTAACATCAATTGGGTCAATTCTTCATAGTTCGCATCGGTTGCCGCTTTATCATTATAAACCGGTTGGGGCCAGTCATTTTGCATGGCTTTGATGGTTTCTTGGTCCCAATACGCGCCTTTCACCAGCCGCACCGTTACGGGATTTCCGCGCAATTTTGCCCATTCGATGATGCCTTCTAAATCTTTTTTGGAATCTCGCAAATAGGCTTGAACCGTCATCCCGATATCGGTACGACTGCGAAATTCTTCTTCCATCAACAGATTTTTTAAAATGCTGTAGGTGAGATTTTTATAGGTGTATTGTTCCATATCAAAGTGAACCGCAGCGCCTAATTCTGCCGCCCGACGGAGTAAAATTCGGATACGTTCACTAACTTTTGCTTCGCTTCCTTTGGCGTCTAAAGGGTCAAATTGGGAATAAAAAGCGGTTAATTTAACAGACACTTGAACTTTGGAAATCGGTTGTCCGTCGGCTTCATCAATTTGAGGAATGGTTGACCATTTTTTCGCCGCTTCGCTGAGTTTTTCCATCAACTCTAAATAACTGTTGAGATAAGCCTGGGCTTCGGCTTCGGTAATAACAGCTTCTCCGAGTAAGTCAACGGTGAAAGCCAGTTTATCTTTCCGCAGTTTTTCTAAGGTGTTAATAACGTGAGGAATGGAGTCACCCGCGATGTATTTATGGGCGAGGGTTTCCACTGCGGGGGCGACGGTTGTTGCGGCTAATTTTCCCGGTACCGAGTCGGGGTTTGCAAAGTTGAGAAGTTTTTTTAAGGCGTCAGGAAGTTCGACTTCTTCTGTGGTAAGATATTCTTGCAGGTGAGCAGCGATTTCCGGTTTACTTCGCAGGGCGGGTAAACAGTCGATAAAATGGAATAACTGCACGCGCAGTCCGGGGTTCGCCATCGTCCAGTCAAGGAGTTTATCATCCCAACGCATTTGGTCTTGCAACTGTCCGAGAAATGAGCGCTTTTTCTCTTGCGTTGCGGCGAGGAGTTGTTTAGCGATTTCTTGTGTTTTGGTTTCGTATGTGTCAGGAGCTTGTGCAACCACGGTTAATGTTTCTCCAACAATGATTCTAGATGAGTAACAAGGGAAAGAGACGGTTTACTAGCACTTTCTCTCTCCCTCGTTGGTGAATAGATTCTTTATTCTATTGTACGTCGAAAGGGTCAATTATTTTTAACGTTTTAGAAAACAGAAGGCAATTGATTTATTTTTTCTTCAGTTAAATCAGAGGTAAAATCAGCCACCCTTTCTAAAATTGATTCTCTTGTGTTTTTTTTAACCCCTGAAGATTATAAGATTTCGACTGATTGAAAATATAACATTAATCACCCTGACGTTTTAAAGTCGGTTGTGGAATCAGTTTAAAATTGAATTCATTTTTGCCAACGAACGAACCGTCAGAATTTCATCTTCTCTCAAAGGTTCAACCGCAGAAATTGGAACAACAATCACTTGAATGGATTCTCCAATTGCATTAAAAACTTCTAAAACATAGCCATCTTATAATTGCGTTTGCAAGTTCTTTTACAGAGAGAAAATAATCGCTTGACTGAGATTAAATTGTTCATCATGTATTCAAAAAGGATGAGGATAGTTAGATTTTGCGGCTTCAGTGCGATGACGGCAAGTTAACTTAGCTTAAACTTTACTTAACCTGCGAAATCCGGGCTTCAGGGTCTCTATAACTCAGGATAGAGTCGGGAAATAACTGTATATGGGCGTTTTTGCTGATCGTGACTCCCCTCAACCGAAGGTTAACAGAGGATAACCTGCGGGTTAACTGCGTTATATTGCTATAAGTGCCTAAAACCCTGGCTATTTCGTTAAAATTTCTATCTTAGGGAGGATATATTTTTAATTTAGGTTAAAAATAAGTTAAACTCTGGTTATAAGTTAACTGGGTTAAATTCCTACAAAACAAGGATTGGCTTACAGTTGTCAATCCCTTCATTTGTTCACTTTCAATTTTGAAAAATGAAAGTTAATTTTCACGTGTCTAATTTCAGAAAAGTTGTCCCTAATCAAACCGTTTTCAACTTATTGAAGTTCTATCTTCCCTTCTTTTTGATCTTGTTGGTTTCAGGTTTACAAAATGCAGTTCCGGTTCATATCTTAACGCGCGATGTTTTTGCTGACAAAAATACTCCACCTTATACGGGATTAATTTCTAACCTGGGAGTTTTGGTTTTGTGTTGTAGTGCAGCGGTTTGTCTGTTTACATTTTTTCTACTTCAACCCACAACAGGACAGGCAAAAAAAATAAAAAATTGTCTAGGTTATTTTGGATTAATTTCAGCTTGGATGATGATTGATGACTTTTTTATGCTGCATGATGAAGTGATGCCGCTTTACTTAGGTATTCCTGAAAAACTGGTTATTCTCCTCACATTAACTTGGGTGTTTTTTCATGTGGTTTACTTTAGAACTATTATTTTAAAATCAACTAACTTTAAACTTCTCGGATTAGCTTTTTTATTTTTAGGATTTTCATTATTCATCGATATTCTACCCGGTGAAATTGATTATGTTGGAAATGAAAGCAATCTCTTTTTCCTCCTCGAAGATGGCAGTAAGTTAATGGGAATTGCGACTTGGTGTTTTTATCTATTTAGCACTTGCTCTCAACAAATTTTGTTGTCTCAGAGGCGATACTTATCCCAACATTAACATCAGACATTCAGGATTCGGAACTTTCTTAAAGGGAATTTCGGATATCCTGAATCACCTCTAAGGCTGTTTTTTGTGTCTGAATATCGCCTTTTTGACCTAATAAATCTGCCGCTTTTTGTAAATCTTCAATCGCTTTTATACTCTCTCCCTGTTGATAATAAATAAATCCCCGATCTAAATAAGCTTGGGAATAATTGGGATTGAGTTGAATCGCTTTATTATAATCTGCCAACGCTTTGGGTGCATTTCCCGCTTGCAAATATTCATCAGCGCGATAATAGTAAGCATCTGCATTATTTGGTGCCAGTTGAATCGCTTTATCGTAATTGGCGATCGCTGAAGCATGACTGTTTAATTCGGAATAAGCAAAACCTCGGTTGAGATAAGCTTCTATTTGTCCCGGATTAAGATTAATCGCTTCATTCAGGGTGGTAATCGCTTCTTGATAATCACCCGACTCCATTAATTTCATCGCCTGATTATTCAGCTTAACCGCTTGTTTTGCTTTCTCATAATATTGATTAACAACGTCATAATTTTTCTGATAATCTTGCAGTTTAGCTTGAGCAGCAGCAAATTCCGGGCTATCTTCAGGAATCTTAATCAGTTGACTCATAGCTTGTTGCCATTTTTGCTGTGCTTCTTGCCAAACTTCTGCTGAATGAGGGGGATTTTGGACTAACTTTGCGGCTTCCCAAGCCTGTTTTTTCGCGGCTTCTATACCCTGTTGTCCTTCGGCTTTTTGTTGCAATTTCCGTTCAATTTCATCGAGTTTAGCAGAATATTGATCGAGATTTTCAGTCACCGCTTGCGGTGCGGGAGCAACAACCGGTAAAGTCGGTATATTATCTAAAGTCAGTAAAGCAGATTCGATTTGCTGTTGAGCATTTTTAAGCTGTTCCGGCTGAGAAATTTGATTGAGATCTCCGAGGTTTTCTACCTGGGTTTCTGCTTTGGCAATCACTTGACTCTGCACAGATTTTGTGCGCCAAACCCAACCCAACGAACCCAAGATAATAATACTTAAAGCCACAATCAGCGTTTTAGCGTCTTTCATCATCCATACCCTTCAATGTTTATTAATTGTAGGAATATTGAGGTTAAACGTCTAGCCCATTACTTATGAGATTTTTGGGATAGGAAAATTCACCACCAAGACACCAAGACACGAAGATTTGTTCTTGGTGTTCTTTGTGTTTTTTTAATGAAGTGAGTGATAACTGTAAGCCTGGGAATACCCCCGGTGAGACGTTTGAGCAACTTTCAGACGGGGTAGAATCTTAACGCGGTCAGCCGGAACTCCTGTACTGTAATCAAAGATTACAGCGTCGGCAGGATGGCAGTTTTGTGAACTTGACTCCTCGTTTGGATTTGTCACTGTTGTTTTTTTGAGGATTTAACGTCAATACTATACTACAGAACAGGTACGAAACCCTCAAGGGCATTCGTTGACTTTCATCCACTGCTTCAAAACGGTGGTTCTCAGTCAAAGTTTTGTAGATCGCAAGAAGGAGAAATGTTTCGTGAATGCGGCTGAACAAGCAAATAACGTTGAAGTGGCGAGCAAAATTGCATCCGTAGTCAATTTATTCAAAGCGCAGTTTCCCGATGTTAGAGTCGATCTTAAACCCTGGATGAACGATCCAGACACACGAGAATGGGTTGATCCTGACTCCATTGATATTGGCTTCCATTTTCCCGGAAGAAGCCGTTTAATGCAAAGTCGTTGCATTCTTATTCAAATTCGCTTCTATCAAGATCCCTTAGAAGGAGAGCGGCGTGCGATCGGAGTTGAAGCGGCGGGATATGATCACTCAGGACAACAGTGGAAAGTCTCAACGATAGATAATTGGAGTTTTCAGGGAGCAACTCAACCCACTTCAGAAGCCGCCGATCAGCTCAAACTGTTTTGTCGTCAGGTTTTCGAGTTATTTAATGGTGCCAACTGAACTTGAATTTTGTTAACGAGGAGAATTTTGTGATCAATTCCGTTTCCTATCCGAGTCTCTATCAAGTCAATACTCGTGTTCGACTCAGACAACTTTCTAATCAATTAAATTGTCCGGCTACCTTAGATGATATTCCCGACACTGAACTCGATGAATGGGTAAACCTCGGGTTTAATTGGATTTACTTTTTAGGAGTTTGGGAAACAGGACTTTTAGGGCGAAATGTTTCTCGTTCTCACCCCGGTTGGCGCAGAGAATACGAAGAACTGTTGAGTGATTTACAGGAAGATGATATCTGTGGCTCTTGTTTTGCCATTACTCGTTATCGCGTTAGCGAACTTCTCGGAGGTAATGAAGCTTTACTACGACTGCGGAAACGTCTTCAGCAACGCGGACTCAAACTGATGCTGGATTTTGTTCCTAATCATACCGCACTCGATTGTCCTTGGGTGGAGGAACACCCGGATTTTTATATTCAAGGAACTCTCAGTGATCTCGAACAAGAACCGCTCAATTATGTGCAGATTCCTGTAGCTGGAAAAAACCCCGTTTTTGCTCACGGACGCGATCCCTATTTTCCCGGTTGGCCGGATACTTTGCAACTCAATTATCACAATCCGGCTGTTCTTAAAGCAATGTTAGCAGAGTTATTAAAAGTTGCTCAACTTTGTGATGGGGTTCGCTGTGATATGGCGATGTTAATTCTTCCTGAAATCTTTCAACGGACTTGGGGAATGACTTCCGAATTATTTTGGCCAGAAGCCATTCATCAGGTGCGAAAGCAACATCAAGATTTTGTGTTTATGGCAGAAGTTTATTGGAATATGGAATGGAGGCTACAACAACAAGGATTTGATTTTACTTATGATAAAAAACTCTATGATCGCTTAATCGGTCAACAGACTGATCTGGTGTTAGAACATTTGTGGGCTGATGTTAATTATCAAAGTAAATTAGTCCGGTTTCTTGAAAATCACGATGAACCTCGAGCAGCTTCAACCTTCCCCCCTAGTGTTCATCAAGCTGCTGCTATTTTAACTTATCTTTGTCCGGGTTTACGCTTTTTTCACGAAGGACAATTACAGGGTTGGGCTAAGAAAATATCGGTTCATTTAGGTCGAAGTTTGGAACAATTAACTGATCCAAATTTAGCCTCTTTTTATCATCAGTTATTAGCTTGTTTACGTTTACCTGTTGTACAGAGTGGCAACTGGCAATTGCTTAATTATAAGCCAGCTTGGACCGAGAATTGGACTTGGAAGAACTTCACGGCTTTTACTTGGCAAGGAGATGAAAAACGCTTATTAATTGTTGTTAATTATTCGGCTTATCCCAGCCAATGTTATCTACAACTTTCTTTTGATGATTTACAAAATAGAACCTGTCAACTCAAAGACTTAATGAGTGAGGCTTCTTATGAACGTCAAGGAAATGAATTATTGTCATCGGGTTTATACTTAGATTTACCTGCTTGGGGTTATCATGTTTTTGATTTGACTATCTAACTTAACGGGCGGGACTGGTTATTCAATTCAAAATTCTATTCAGAAAAAAACTCAATCAACCCGCCCCGACAAGAGTGACTATAAGAAACCAAATCTTTGAAAAATCCGAGTTTTTAAGTTTTAGCCGGATTTATTGGATTGATCAGTGAAATCGTTTATAGACTCGCAGGAGTTTGAAATTTTCTTTAATTTATCCTATTTTCGGTGATCAGTTATGTTCTTTTGTCCTCAACATTTAACAACTCTAGTCGCCTCTAATTTTCCCGATGCGTTGTTTTACAAACCCACAGTTAATCCGATGATTGCTTTAACGATTGATGATGTGGGTGATCAATCAACTCAACTCATTCTTGATGAAATTTTTAGTCACAACCAAAAAATAACCGGGGTTGAAAAGCAAGTCAAAGCTACATTTTTTATCACGACCAGCTATCTTCAGGGAAAGCAAGATGCGATAAAAAATATATTAGAACAAAACCATGAAATCGGCAATCATGGAGTCTTTGACCGCACTCATGCTGACTTAAACCCTCGGGAATTTGAAGAAGAATTATGGAAAGCCCATCAAGAATTAACTCAAAACACAGAAGCCCAGATTAAATGGTTTAGACCAGCGCGAGGTCGTTACAACCCAACAATGGTTAAATCTCTGCATCATCTCGCACAAACTGAAGGATATAATCGTCAATTTGCCCTCGCTTCGATGATTCCTCTCGATACCTTTGCATTCACAGAAAATCCACTATTTTCAGCCCAATATATCGCTAGATTTATATTTCCTGGGGCGATTTTGGTACTGCATGGCGGTTCAGTACAACGGTCTAATAACACCGTTCTCGCCTTAAAGAAGATCTTGCTTGAATTGAGTCAAAAGAATTACCGAGTTGTCAGCTTGACTGAGCTTTTTAATCAAGTTTAATCTCATCTCAGTAATTAGAGTAACCATGTACTTTGAGAAAAGTCATCAGAAGAAGTTTTCGGCTGATTTTGAACATGATCAGGGCGACGAATTAACTGCGGAAGTTGGGCTTTTTGAACGGGTTGAGCTTGAGGTTTTTGATGAGCTTTTAGCTGTTCCTTTTCCGTTTTGATAGCTTCTAATTCTGCCATCAGCTTGGCGTTGTTTTCGGAGAGTTGAAAAGCCGCTTTTTGAGCCTTTTCGAGTTCTTCAGTAACATCATTGCGTTTAAGTTCTTCTTGAAGTTGAGCAATTAATTTAACTTTTTCCTCAACTTCAGACTGTAGATGCAACACCTTCTCTTGTAAACTTTGTTCGTTCTCCCGAGACATTTCTAAAGCTGATGTTAATTCAGTGATCTCAGATGTTAATTCAGTGATCTGAACTTCGAGATCCGCTTTAGTCGGGTTCTTGCGTCGCTGAGGAGTTTCAGTCCCTTCTTCTTGAACTTCGGTAGAGACAACTTCTGCTTCTACGGTTTGGACTTCTGACTCGTTAACTTTCTGAGCTTCCTCTTTGACCATATTTCCTAGACTTTGTTTAGCCATGATGTTCTCCTCCGCTTTTATAATGGTAGGGTGGCTCGGTGGCTCCAGTTCGTCTTTCTAAACATTTTGGCGATGCCACTCAAGAGTTGACACTATCGTTCAATCTCAGTTTACCGTCTCAGCGTCAGAGTTGAGCCAGTCACAGCTCATCAATTCTCTGTAGAGTTCTCCGAGAGCAACATCTGCTCGAAAAATATCTGCGAAATAAGCTCTAGAGATTGCACATCTGAGAAAATCTGTGCTATAGTTATAACTTGTTCGGACGCATAGCTCAGTTGGTTAGAGCGCCACGTTGACATCGTGGAGGCCACAGGTTCGAGTCCTGTTGTGTCCATTAACCCCAAACCCTTACAAAACGGGGGTTTTCAGGTCTACAATTGATGCGATCGCGACTTGAATAGATTGCCACGCTTGTGGCCAGATGTGGTCAATAAGACCCCACAGCTTTTCGATTTTTAGGTGGGACTATATTTTTGCGATCTGTTAACAGGCTATGATGTCAAGACTCTGTATGAAAACTACGCAGGGTGTATTGAACCCTTGACCCCGACTTCCCGATTTTCTCAATCAATAAAGTACAAATTACCTCCTAAAAACCATGACCACTACTATCAGTACGCGATCGCGTAGCGTGGCGCGACTCCGTATCGCATACAAGCCCAAAACGGGGAAGAATTTTTGAAACTGAAGCTCCCCCGCAGCAACTTGAATATGAACAGAAACGCACCGAGTTGCGTCAACGGGCAACACATTTTGAGCGTTTGAAATTTAGAGAACGGCAACCTGATTATTCAAGAGAAAGATTGAGACATTGCACCAGTCTAGTATCAAGCAGATTGAACCAGCTTAATCAGTTTGTCAGCCAACGTTTTGACCATGAGGCGATTAGAAACGTCCTCACCCCGTTCTAGGTAGTGAACTCTTCCTTGAAGAATCGGAGACTTATTTTCAATCGTATCAGTATAACCTGAATAATCACTGTAAAGAATTGCAACAATAGATAAAGGATGATCAAGTTGAGTTTCGCAAAAGTTTTTCCAATCTCGAACTTCATCCTCAGTTTTTGCCAGAATGACAGCATGAGTCGCTTTAGACATGATGATTTGATTTTCCGGGGTGATTTTTCCCCCCACATCGAACAACAGTAGAGAGTTACTAATCCGTTCAATATCTCGGGCTTTTGAGAGGGCAAATTCTGGCGTAAACTTAGCTTTGTATTCAGTCTTTAATTGTCGAGCTAACTCAGAATTCTTCTGAGCCGTTTCATAGTAAAAAGAGCCGTCTCCATCTGGACATCCGGAAATCGTATAGAAATCTGTAGGTGCTTCAGGATGCAGCAAAATTGCTTGCTTTAAGCCCTCTTTTAAAACGGTTTTTCCACTATTGGCAGGGCCGCAAAGAACCACTTTGAACGCTGACTTTAACTGAGATCGAACATCGATACTGTGACCGACTGGATAATTCTGAGAATGACTAATCGTGACTACATATCGCTCTACTCCAATATCTCCGAGTTTCGGATCGCAAACGGCAATACTGGCGTATAAATCAGCAAGCTGATTGGCGATGACAAAACTAGCAAGAACGGTTGAACGTCCATTAATCTTTAATAATTTGCCGCCTCTCAACTCACCATTCGAGATCATCTGCCCTAAACGCTTTCCTACATCTCGAACGATTTGATCTCCATCGACTTTTAAGGTAGGATTAATACTGGTAGTCAGTACATCTTGTTCCCAATTAATGAAGAATGATGGCTCAGTCATAGAAGAATGAGAAATAAGCTCTACTTCTCCAGTTTGTAAATCAATCCGACTCCCTAGAGGATATTCGTTCCTACTGCTGTTGACAACCACATAAGCCTCTAGACGAGGATCACAAACTGCAACTGATCGATACAAATCAGCAACTTTATGTGCAACAGTGTAACAGGCTAAGACCGGAATTCGACCCGAAATTTTAAGCAAATTGCCGCCTCGGAGTTCACCGTTTGCGATCATCTGTTCAAGTTGAGACTCAACTTCTGCGACAATTTGATCGCCATCTGCCGGGATAGTCTCACCATTAGGAGTTTTGGCAAAATCAAGCTTCAAGACATCTTCGCAAAAATGGATGTGATAGGGTGTCATTGCTTTTGCAGAACTGTTAATAAACTCTATATACTTTGACATCAAGCTGGAAAAGGGGCTTTCCACAGTACGTTAATCTGAGAAAGAACTGAACAGGAATCAAAAATATGATCCTGACTCAGTGGGACTGTCTGATTGCCAATAGCTGATGGGGGAATTGTAAGCATGGTTAACAGCATCAAATTGAACAGAACGTTTGATTTTCGCCCAGAGGTTGAGTTGTTACAAATTCTGGCACGGGGATCACTCAAACAAAACTTACCCAAAGCGGTGCGGTTATGGGTCATCCTTAGATCCCTGTATGGGGACGAAGCTGATCCGGTGCGGGTACAACTTGCAGAAACCTTTACTTACAGCCAGTGGCGAAAACAGTTTTTTACCCAACCGGAGTTTCATCGAGAGGACAAATTTCCAGACTACCATGATCCTCATTGTGCCTGTGCAAAAACCCTAAAAGATTGGTTATTTTCGCCTGAAATGGGTGTGAATTCTGATGATTGGCGACGTTGTTTTCGACAACTTTATCCTCTAGAACCCGAAGCATTGGAAAGTTTATTAACCTTTGGAGGGGTTGAACCGTACAAAAATTTTCATCAAAATAGAGCGCATCGTTTATTTGCGATGACTCGTAAAAATCTTCAATATGACTTTAAAGCCTTGGTAGAAATGGGGTGGCTAGAAATCGCAAAACCTCTGACTCCCTTGGGAAAAAACAGTCGAAGTCCATATCAAAAAGTTCGACAATTTCCTTGCTTACAGGCTTCTTCTGCCCCAGAAAACTTGGATAATGGTGAGGGCAGTGTTCGCAATGTGATTCAAAATGATTTAGTAAATTTTTTTGAAGACTTTTCTCGTGAAATCAATGGACAGCAGCGATTTTTTCTAGAGATTGAATACGTTATTCATCGGCAATTTTCAGCACAAATTCATACCCTAAGACAACAACTAAAGCAGATCTGGGAACAGATACCGGTTCCTCCTGCTTGTGTTCTGTATGTGAGCGCTCGCAACTTTCAAAACCATCAAGATGAAGGTGAAGAATATATCATCTATCCCGTGTGTCTTTACTATTCTCACCGTGCGCCCTACCTTTTTGCTTTTGGTGAAACGCCGCGATCGCCAACCCAAATGGATTGGTATGACTATCGTTTAGATCGAATTAAGCACTTGCAATCTCTAGATTGGCATCAGGTTGAGAAGCCGCAATTTAACCGAGAGATTTGCGCGTCAAAGACTCCTCAAATGATTGAAGAATTGAGAAGTGAAGCCTGGGGATTTGATTTCTACAAACCCTATAAACTTCTGTTACTGCGGTTTGACCCTTATTTTCATAATCGTTATATCGAAGGCACAGAACGGGATGAATTGTTTAAAAAAATCCCCCTCAAGCAAGCTCAAAAGTTGATCTCAAATGCTCAAGTCAATTCCCTTCAGCATCAGCAGCTTTTGAGCCTCTTAAAAAGTCACCCCTGTGATGTCTATTGCCGTTTGAACTATCGTCAAGATGACTATAATGTGATTATGCGCTTGAGAGCTTGGGGAGCAATGGTTGAGGTACTCTTGCCTTGGGATTTACGAGAATTGATGGCAACAGAAATTCAAAAAACATGGAAACTTTACCACAAAGAATAATGGAAACGACAGAACATCCTCAGCTTTCAAATCGCTTTGAACAGGCGTTAGTTTTGGCAACTCAACTGCATCGATATCAGGTGAGAAAAAGCAGCAATATTCCCTACATCAGTCATTTGTTGAGTGTGGCGGCTTTGGTTCTCGAAGATGGAGGCGATGAAGACGAAGCGATCGCCGCCCTGCTGCATGATGCGGTTGAAGATCAAGGGGGGATAAAAACCCGAGCAGTCATTATGAATCAGTTTGGGAAACGAGTCGTCGAAATTGTGGACGGTTGCACCGAACCCTATACGCTACCCAAACCGCCCTGGCATCAACGGAAACTGCATTATCTCGAACAGTTAGCTCAAGCCTCTCCTTCCGTCTTGCGGGTGTCCATTGCTGATAAACTGCACAATGCTCGTTCAATTGTGGCAGATTTTCATCGTCAGGGAAATAGTGTTTGGCAAAAATTTACAGGGGGTTATGAAGGAACCGTTTGGTTTTATGATCATTTACTAGAGATTTATCAACAGAAAACTCAGGGCTTTCTTCTCAGCGAACTGGAACGGGTGGTGACTCAAATGAAGAATTTGAACTCCTAGCCCAATATTCCCCCGATGATAAGAAGTAGTCGGGGGTTGATGTCAGCCTTTTACTTAATTCTTGAATCTCGCAACAGTAAAGAATTAACTTTTCGGAGGATCACTTCCCCAAGTTTTTTGGAATCCTTGATTTTCAAGTTGTTTAACAAACACAGGAAGTTGATTCTCATTGTTTCCGTTGGCTTTGCGTATCCATTGATCTGTTAAATTTTTAGACTGACCTCCATGAAAAAGAGTGACAATCTCTAGATATTTCTTTTGTTCAATCGGTAACATTCGATGCCAAACACAGCTAAAAAATGTAGGTCTTTGATCACCGGGTTGTCGTCCTCCGATAGCAGGTGTGGTCTTGAATTGCTCATTGTGAAATAGACGAATAGCCTGTGATCGATCAACAACCTGACTATAAACCGTTAAACGTTCGGGATTCCAAGCCTCTTTCCAAGACAAGCTTTGAGGCTTTGAAATACCTAAATACTGTTGAGTTTCTTTCTGTAAATGATTCAGAAACTTTTTGAATTCATCAGAACTTTGAATCTCTAATTTTTTGAGATCACTATCTAACCATTCCCAATGACAACCAATAGCGCGTGTGTTATAGTTGGGAAAGAAGTCTTGATGCCAAACTCTACGCCATGATTTTCCAAACCCTCCCATTGTGAAGGCAAATTTCAGAACATTTTCCATAAAATGCCGATCTTTTTTATTTTTGACATCTAGATAAAGTGTTCCTTTCGCTTGATAAATGGGTGTATTTTCTTGTCCTAGAGTTTGACTAACATCTATCGATTGAGACTGCCAATAAAGCTGTAAACTCCCCGGTTCTGTGGTACATCCAAATAATCGATTGACCACTTGATCTACATCTTCCTTTCGATTACTAACTCCAGCTAATAAACGACGAACATGACCTTGAAGACTTGCTTTAAACAAATTGGGTCGAAATTCCGGTTCATCACTTCGGAGTAAGGGACTCACACCTTTACCTTTTAAGTCTACCCAGATGGGATACAAACTCTCATCTTGAGGAGAAGTATACAATCCATAGCCTGTACTGGTTTTTCCACCTAAACCTAACCTGAGTGCGAGTTTAAATCTTCTTTCAAAATTTTTCCAATCTTCCTCAGACAAATCTTTGATACTACTAAACTCAAAGACTAATTTGGGTTGATAAAAACTAATGATCGCGATCGCTTTCGGAGAACCCTTTCCTTCAACTTGGCGGTTTTGCTGCGGATGAACAACATCAACGATTAAGTAGCGAGTTTTTTCAGGATTATTGTCTGATTTTACCTCTTTTGTTCCTGCCCAGTCCCCGACTGGATAAGCTCCATGAAATCTTAAAATTCCTTGTTTTTCCTGACTTCCACAGTAGTCCTCTATGATCTCTTGAGCGAGACTTTTATCGAAGTTAGGTAATCGTTTAAACAAGCCTTTAATACTACTACCCGGAATAAAAGGAATACCATTTTTTCCGAGGGTGGGACGCAAAATACTATCTTGACCACAGTTCGTAAAGACTCGAAAGGGAAACTCAACTTGGATGCGATAAATTGAACCCTCTCGACCTAATTTAACTTCTGAATACTGATAAAATGGGGTTTGGTGATTGTTAGGATTTGGGTAGATCCATTGCTCAGTCCATTCTTCTAAGTCTGTATTATTTTTTCCATATTGTAAGCTACAACGTCCTTGAACTTGAGCGCGATACATCATCGGAACTTGATTCAGGTCAGTCGGTTCCCAATTGTTTGTATCTGAATTATTAATGTCTGGAATTGTGATGTTAGCCTCGTTTCCTTTTTGAGTGACTGCTCGTTGAAATGCTTGGGCAAAACTCATACTTCTTTTTTCCTCTTAAAGTCAATGGTTCTAATCAGAAAAACTTAGTTATTTTTGGTTTTGTAGCGTTGTGTCCACCATACCAGTGAATCACAAAATTGAGTGAGTACCATCAATGCAACCCGTTGTTCTGAAAGTTGCATTGACCAGATTGCTTTAGCCATTGCCTGGATTTTTTTGGTTTCATCTGCTTGTTTCCTGCGTTTTTCTTCAGGAGTTTTATCAGGAAGATTTGAAGTAACATTGTGATTGGGTAATATAATTTCTGAATCGCCCAAGATTTCAGCTAACTTATCCCAAACATCTTTCCAATATTGACTTTTATCTAAATTCTCCCTTTGAAGACGTAGATGCTCACCCCAAAAACGTTCTAACCCATAAGCAACCGCCATTCGCATTTTGTGGGATTCATTGAGAACATTATTTTTGTCTCGATGCTTTAAGACAATTTCTTGAGCATAATAATCGAGGCTATAGGGTTGCCAGCCTTTTTCCTCTTGGGTGTCATTCGGTTGAGTCATAATATGTACGTTAATTTTTTGCAAAAGTTGACCACGAATTAAAAACAGAAAGTATTGAGCTACTCCGTTATAGGTAAAGTTTCCAGCGAGACATTAGTTCGACCAAAACCAATTGATTCAAGACCTCCAAAGTACAATTCTTTACTCCGGTTAGAAAATTTACTATCTTCTAAAAATTGTTGGGGATTAATAGGGTTTTGCTGATATTCTTTCCGAAGTGCAAAGGGAAATATGAGAACTGTTCCTTCGGGAAGTGCTTCTACATCAAAAAAAGCACCTTTTTTAGCTTTTTTACGGTCGGTTTCCAGTGAAACTCGGCTTTGACGATAGAGAGCCATATCATGAATCATTGAAATTTCAGTGTCATCAACAACGAGCAAAAGATATTGCTCTGCATTATCAATACCTGAAGGCATACATTTTTTGAGATTGTTGTCTGGATCTTGAAGATGTAAGAAACCTAAATTAAAAAAGAGTTTTTTACTCTGAGTCTGACCAAAGTAACTGTATGGTTTGAACTTCGTTACGGTTTGACCTGTAATTTTCTGATATCGTCTGAGTAAAGCTGGACATGACACTCTAACAACGGGTTGATTTGGACAATAAACGGGAATCCAAACAATTGAACCATATTCAAACTTAACAATTCCTTCTGTTGTTCCATTTTCTGAAGTATTACTCGATGAATGATCAGAGGATGGACTAGCTGCTTCTTTTCCATACCAATAATCAACATTTCCTTTTGTTTGACGCAGATCTGCACGAAATCGTCCCCGAATTGAACTCCCTGGAATAATCCCGGTTTGAGTAAATTGATCGCGGAAAATCAAATTCAAATTTCCGCTTTCTTCACCTGCACTGGCTCCAACGTGAAGGGGAGCTAACGTTTCAATAATACCATAACCTTTGTGATACATTTGCAGACCTCCTAAATTGTTAGTTCTTATCAGTTGAAGTTGAGTTTGAGTTCACCTGATTATTTTTCTTTCATAGACAACGGTAAAGCTAAACCGCACCCCCAACGTTTTAGGGATGGCCCCTCTTTGGGAAACCAATTCTCATCCCACTCTTGCCAAGATTGCTTGATCGGATTTTTTAACACATAAACTGTTCCAGAGGGAACCGCATATCGACCTCGTGAAAGCAATTTAGGTGAGTTTGATGGGGTAATTTGTGGTCGGTTTTTTGGGGTTTCTAAAGAGGCTTGATCGTTGGGAGAATCAGGATTTCCTAAGCGATAACGAAAGGGCATCGGGCGGGCTGTATAAAGTGCTTCAACAGACCAAACAAACTGATTATTTATGTTTAGAGGGTTTTGGCGATCGCTTTTTTGTAAATCTATCGGTTCTCGATAGGAAAGACGATTCGATCCCCAAACCGCAGGAGTAATTAAAGCAAATTGTTGACCAACGGGTTGATTGAGCAAAGCTTTGTGATTTTCATTGAGGTTAATACAGTCAATTTCAACCAGATGACCTTCACCACCCAACCGATACCAACTCGGTTCAAGAGGATGAGTTGAGAGGTAAACTAAACACGTTTCTGGGTGCATTTGAACTGCATTTTCTAGAAACAGACTACCTTGTGTTTCTGCGGTTTCATTCCCTTTTGCTTTTCTAACAACTCGGCGTTCATCGGCTTCAAGTCGGGGATGAAGATGGGGAGAAAATTTCCAGTTATACTTCTTATTTCCCACATTATGAAGAGTATTCCACTGGGAAAGTGAGATCCAAGTTCCTTTATCAAATTTATCACTAGGGGCTTCACCTTTCTCATCAAACCAGCCTTCTTTTGAAGAATCCCAACGAAGTTTATGTTCAATTTTATTATTTTTAACTAGATAGGTTAAAGGAGTAGGAACGTAGAAGTCTTGTTGATTTTTAACCTCATCAATTTTTCCCCAAAATGGCCCGGCAAGATATAGATTTCTGATCTCATCTTTCCCGGTTGCGGCAAAAATACCTGAGAGGGTTGCGGTGCTGGGAGGAAAGCTTGTTCCTGAACGTCCAACGAGGTTTTCTGGAGACAGAAACCGTCCTGCACTTCCATAAAGAAAGCCTAATGGTTCAACAATAATCAGATATTCAAACTGAACTGAAGGAGTTTTACTCATTTTCTTTTGTTAAGTGAAATCCCACTTTTGCAAGATTGATCACCCAGTTATTCAAGGCGTGTTTAACTGAGGGTAACTGACTTAAATCTTCTAGGTTTTGATTAAAACAAGAGTAGTATTCACAATCAGGATTAACGGTTTTGGGATCGCCTAAAAGTCCTGTAAATGTTTGGATTTCATCGTCATAAAAATTCCACCAAGATTGAGGTTGAAAGATTATTTTCTGCCAGTCTGAACCAAAATAAATGTCAATCAGTCCCAATGCAATGTCAATTTCTGGCTTTTCTATCCACTTTCCTTGCTTTTTGACTTTGGTTCCTCGAAAAGCGTGACGTGATTCTAAAATAGCGACATCTTGGTAGAAGTGAGTCCAATTTTTTCCCCCACTGCGATCGCGATAACTCTCAATCAAATTTTGATCAGGAAGATTGAGTAGAGATAGCTTTTTTGCGGCTTCTGATAAATCCTGTTGATCGAGCATCCACCAGGGACAAACCCATTCTAAATGATTACCACTATTAAATAATATCCGAAAGGCAATGCGATCGCGTCCTCCACTTTTAGCCGATTTTTCTGCTAGATGACAATGCTGTAAAATATCTCGTTGGGGAACCTGCGCTCCCGCCCAAACAAACCCCACACTCGCTGTAATTATTTTGCGCTTGGGTTTTTTGTGCCAAACTTGTGACTTAAATTGATAAAACCATTGAAAACATTCCAGAGGAGAGATTGGTTCTTCTACCTTGTAAAGAACGCCTAAAAAGTCATCTCCACCTGCATAAACCATCCGTCCTTTATGGTCTAAATATTCTGCTTGTAGCTCTCGAAGTTGTTTCCCCCATTCTCGCATTTCTTGACTAAAACTCTGAGTCCCTTTTTCTTCGGCTTCAATGCCTTGTTTGCCAATTTGCTTAAAATATTTAGCTGCACCATCTCCATCTCCTAAAAACCACCCCGTCTTATATTTTTGCTCGTCTTCCGAATCTTTGAGTCGGTTTAAGTCTTTGAAAGATGCCGGATTTAATTCTTTGGCAATTTGGGGAATTTGATCGGCTCGATCCTCGATTTCCAGTAGAGGTAATTTTTCTTTGAGTCTATTGGCAATCATTTCATGGGTGATTAAGCGTTTGATCAATTCTGGAATACTCAATTGTTCTCGAATATCAATAAATGATTCTCCGAGTACCAGGCTCAACTTCTCGTAAAAGGCTTGAATTTTTGTTCTTTCTGATGGATAATTGTAATGACGAGGATCGGCAATTCGTCCTAAGTCGGGATAGGCGATCGCATCGGTACCGGATAGAGTTGAACTTTCTCCTTGCCAGTTAATTCCTGTCCAGTCGCGTAAAGTTTTTACTTGATTAATCCGCTCCCGAACTTGAGTAATACTTTCACCCGGTTTCCCTGAAGCCTCGAAATATTCCCAAGCATGATTTTTCCACAAATCCCAATCTCTTTTCCAGATACTATAGTCCCACAGATGGGTTTCTTTTTTTGAGTCTGTCCAGGTTTTAATATTGTTTTCTATCCAATCTTGACAGGTTTCAGCAATCAGTCGCCAAGCTTGATTAAATCGACGTTTGATTAGATCTAAATTTTCTGGAGAGACATCGCCTTTTAAAATAATTTGATTGGGCATTCCTTGAGTAATATTCGGGAGTGCGGGAGAAATAACCTCGAGTTTTTGGGTTTCAGCAACTTGGCAAATAACCCAAGACAAAAAAGACAGGATATAAGAACTCCCATATAAATCTCGAAGTTTGCGGGATTTTTCGATAAACCCCTGCACGGGGGCAAAGGTAATAACCGTGTAAACTGGCTGATTCATGGGGAATAAAGAAATTTAGAGTTTAGGCAATTCTGGGCATTTTCACTTGGCTAATACCTCTGTTTGCTTGAGTTCTATTATCACATGGCATGGAAGCGAGGTCTTCCAAAACGTCGGGAAACTCAAAAAAAATCAGACTTTCAAGAACAAAAGTAGCAGTCGGGAGCCATCAAAGAAAGAGTATCGGTTTTGTGCCATCTAGACTCAGGAAATTCATAAATCTTAATCCAGTGGTTTGAGAAACGGTCAATTTTCCATTGAGAATGTTTACTGCTTTCTCGGAAATGGCTTGGGGTAGAGCTAGAATTTTGTTCATCATTTTTAGGTTTAACCTCAAAGTAAATATCAGTCAATCAAACAATTTAAGAGAGCCAATTCGGTAATGTTTTTTGTTGCCTTTTTGTTGTTCAAAACGGTCAAACAGTTCAATTAAATCAACAACGCTATTAGCTGCCATTTTTAGGTCATTGCCGAGCGATTGTTCAACCGAAGCATTCTACTCGAATTCCTCTCCTTCTAAGCTTTTCAGCGAGATAGGCAAAGTCAGAATCTCCTGTTACCAAAACAACAATATCTGGACGGACTTCTAGAGCGAGTTCAATCGCATCCATTGCCATGACAATATCGATGTTGGTTTCAAAATCTTCACCTTTGGCTTTGCCTTCTTTGGGAACGACTAAAAACCCGTTACTTTTAGCCCAATAGATGAATTTTTCTTTGGTTTTACGCTGCTCAATAAATCGCTCCCTTGCTGGAGGTAAGCCAACATAAATGACCATTTCGATTAATTCTCTACCCTCGTTGGAATCGGCTAAATAGTCTCGAATTTGTAGCCAATCAACCTTTCGATTGAAACTCTGAGCGCTGAGAAAGGTATTGTCGCTATCTGCGAGGATTAATACTCGCCGATTTGTCTTCATAAATTGAGATTTGGGTGCATATAGAAATCGGAAATCATTTGAAAATTGTTTAGCCCCCAAACCCCCAATAATGGGGGCTGTGAACGGGTAGGATTTTTCCGAATTATTTCACTCAGCCTATAGCAGTGTGAAATTTCCTTTCGGTTTGCATAATCTAGTTATACACAGGGCAGGAAAAGGAGATTTCCAATTTAGCGAGTCGAACCTCAGATGTATAGCGCGCCAGGCAAAAGGCAATAGGCAACAGGCAAAAGGCAGATGGCAGATGGCAGCGCGAACTCCGGTCTTGGCGGTTTCCGTCGAGGAGGAAGTTCGCAAGAGAGATGGCAGATGGCACTCATGCAAAAGGCAATCTTGCTATAGTGATAACTGATAACTGTCCCCTGTAACCTGTAACCTGATAACTGTTCAAACGATGGTACTGGTGGTCTACGATATTCCTAATGACAAGCGCCGCACAAAGTTAGCTAATTTTCTAGAAGGCTATGGTCGGCGAGTTCAGTATTCTGTATTCGAGATTTTTATCACTTTAGACGAGATGCGAATCCTACATCAAAAAGTCAAAAAGTTAGTTGTTCCCGCAGAGGATGATGTTCGGTTTTACTGGATTGCTCAGGAGGCTGTGTCTCTAGTCTTGACGATTGGTAGTCAAGAACCTGAGTCTCCTCCTAATTTTTATGTACTGTAAAAGTTGCTGTGGCTGAACTTTCCCCATTGACTGTGAAATTAGCGTTTTCTGATGCTGGAATAGCTCAGGAGTGAGGGTTGTATCAGTTGATTGAGGTGTGATTTGACATCCTCCCACCGCTAACCGCAAGCGGCGTGTAGCGGGGGATTCCTAAGACTCACGACTTAGGTTTCTGTTTGCTTCCCTTACGGGTTTTTCGCAGTTGCCCTTTAACACTATGGTTATCAGGTCTTACACTCGCTTCACAGACTGTAACGGTGTGTCCCACCGCCAAAATATTTCGACTGGCGTTGATATCTCTATCGTGGTGTGTTCCGCAGTCGGGACAGTCCCACTCTCTAACATTCAACGGCAGTTTATCAAGAATATGCCCACAGTTGCCACAGCGTTTAGAACTGGGAAACCATCGGTCAACTTTTACCAAGTTTCGACCATACCACTTGGCTTTATATTCCAGTTGCCTCACCAACTCCGACCATGCAGCATCACTGATAGCACGGGCAAGCTTGGGATTTTTGACCATATTTTTAACTGCCAAATCCTCAACCACTATCGTTTGGTTTTCACGAATCAGTCGAGTTGTCAGTTTGTGCAAATGGTCTTTTCTGGAATCAGAGATTTTAGCTTGAATCCGAGCAACTTTGAGCCTAGCTTTATCCCGATTTCGAGAAGCTTTTTGTTTGCGACTCAAAGATTTTTGTGCTTTTCTCAACTTTTGATAGTGCGCCTCATACGCTTTAGGATTAGCAATCTTTTCACCTGTACTCAGGGTAACGAGACTGCTAATGCCAACATCCAGTCCCACAGCACTATCAACTGGTTGCATGGTTTGGTCAGTCGGAGCATTGATTCGCAAACTAACAAACCAACGTCCAGAAGGTTCAAGTCTAACTGTGATGGTACTAGGTTCACATCCCTTGGGCAGTTGCCTAGACCATTTAATTGGCAATGGGTCAGAACACTTTGCCAAGTATACTTGTCGATCTTTCCACCGGAAAGCAGACTTGGTAAACTCTGCGCTACCACCACTACGCTTCTTTTTGAAGTTGGGATATTTCGCCCTGCCAGCAAAGAAATTAGTGAAAGCAGTTTGCAGATGTCTCAAGCCTTGTTGCAGTGGCACACAACTAACTTCATTCAAAAACTGAAGTTCTTCCAGTTTTTTCCACTGCGTCAACATTGCAGAAGACTGAACGTAATCAACCTTCTGTTGTCTGTCATACCAAGCTTCGGTTCTCGCTGCCAAAGCTTTGTTAAATACCAACCGCACACAACCAATTGTCCGGCGCAATATTTGTTCTTGCTCGGTAGTTGGATACACTCTGTAACGGTAGGCTTTTTCCATGCCTCACATTTTATCACAAAATCTGTGAAATACTTACAACCCTCTATGCACCAAAGTTTAATTACTCACTCTTCGCTCACCCCGTCGTCTGTCGTTGCTACGCAACAACTCGACTTCATTGTGAAGCTTCTCCCTCGTCCCCATTCCTCTCACCGCCAAACTGCGTTGTGGGGTGTGATATGATTGGTTTCGACGCAGGTCGCTCAATGGCTGAAACTATGATTTTTGCGTTGAGGTGCGTCGATTGCTTGTCTCATCAAGGTTTGAGGACTGTAACAATGGCAGTTTCAACTGTGTTACAAATGCTATGTTTGGGGGTGCGTCGATTTGTCGTCTGTAACCCTCTCTCAGTCTGCCTTCTGAGACGAACTCCCTACCGATTGGGTTAAATCGGATTAGTTGGAAACTTTAAGTTTTCCTCTATTTTTGCACGCTCATGTTCGCAGCCCTACCGATTGGGTTAAATCGGATTAGTTGGAAACGTGTAAAAGTATAATTGTTTCCCGCTCCTCCTCCCTACCGATTGGGTTAAATCGGATTAGTTGGAAACTTTTCTACCATTTCTCTGTCTTCGTAAAAGTTAAAACTTTCTACCCTACCGATTGGGTTAAATCGGATTAGTTGGAAACACGACAAGCCTGACTACATCTCCGATGAGTAATCCCCTACCGATTGGGTTAAATCGGATTAGTTGGAAACCTGTGCTGGTTTCTTCATTAGGATCAATCATCTAAAACCCTACCGATTGGGTTAAATCGGATTAGTTGGAAACCTTAGTGGAAGAAAGAACAGCTTTCATCAACATGCCCTACCGATTGGGTTAAATCGGATTAGTTGGAAACAATTTGTAGTCAGACATGTTTTTGTCCTCTCTTATTAATCCCTACCGATTGGGTTAAATCGGATTAGTTGGAAACACTTGGTGCATTTTCTTATATACACTTCAAAACTATCCCCTACCGATTGGGTTAAATCGGATTAGTTGGAAACGACTGAGTCTGTTGAAAGACGCAGTTTTGGTATAAAGCTCCCTACCGATTGGGTTAAATCGGATTAGTTGGAAACGAACGCAAGTCTTTCTCTTGACTCGGATTTCCATTTTTGCCCTACCGATTGGGTTAAATCGGATTAGTTGGAAACATTCCTTGAAAGTACCTATATGTCTAGTAGTATCACTACCATCCCTACCGATTGGGTTAAATCGGATTAGTTGGAAACACTTTTCCTCCTTAAATGAGAGTTAGAGATTTTTGTCTGCATTCCCTACCGATTGGGTTAAATCGGATTAGTTGGAAACCCGTACACCTCGTTTACACTACTGTAGTGAGACAAACCCCTACCGATTGGGTTAAATCGGATTAGTTGGAAACATTTACTTGATGTACGTAAGACAAAGTGAGTGTGGTGTTATCCCCTACCGATTGGGTTAAATCGGATTAGTTGGAAACCATAATAACCCCACAATCCTTTTTCTCCTTCCAGACCCTACCGATTGGGTTAAATCGGATTAGTTGGAAACTTCCCGCACTGTAGCGGGAGAGTCGATTCTAACTTTTCCCCTACCGATTGGGTTAAATCGGATTAGTTGGAAACTATAGTGGGTACATCCCAGGACAAGGGTGGTGCCGGCCCTACCGATTGGGTTAAATCGGATTAGTTGGAAACTTTCCCTTTCCTCAAAGGAAAGGCCTCCTTCCTCTCCCTACCGATTGGGTTAAATCGGATTAGTTGGAAACAATCAATTTCCATAACCCCCTTTCCGGCGACGACACCCTACCGATTGGGTTAAATCGGATTAGTTAGAAACATTGTATTTTCGACAAATATTAAAAAAGGAGAGGAATTACTTTTCTCTCCCTTTATATTGAATAATGTTATTATCGATAGAATCAGTAAAAGTTCCAATTCCCTACATTCTCAATTACCCAATTCTCAAAAAGGGTTCATAGACTTCTCCACGCCACAGACTACGTTTATATCGTCGAATTTGCAACTGAATCGCTTGGCGATAGGAAACCTGAGATTGAATATCCCGATGAGACACTAACTCATTGGTTTCATCATTCTAGCCCCATCTGGAAACAGGTTCTTCCAAGCCAATTCTTGAAAAAAACTCATATAGCAGTACAAAATTCGGTGTTTGACATTTCTAAATCCTAGAATCCTTTCATAGTCTGCTGTTGCCTGTTGCCTATTGCCTATTGCCTATTGCCTATTGCGTAGCGCTATATCACTCCTCGAAATTTTGGAAAGCTCCTTTTCCATGCGTGACTATACTGAAACAGTAGAAAACACTCATTCCCTACAACATCATGTCTAACCTCAAACTGCTTCAGTTGATTGTATTGATCACCTTAATCTTTACAGCAAAAATTAATAATCCCTCCGTTATCACTCAGTACATCAGTCGAACAAATTTTGAACCCCCTATTCAAGAAGATGGCGGTTCTCGATTCATAGATCAAGTCCCCTGCGATGCTATGATTAATTCAACTTGTCCTGTGAAACACACTTAAATATTCAACTCAATGTTCAACTTGATTGCGGAAAGTTCAAAAACATGAAAAATACATTAATCTGTACCGTTGGAACTAGCTTACTCAACAATTTGAAACGTTCAGAAGAATCTATCCTGTCAGCAGTGATGGCTAAAAATTGGCATCAAGTAGCACTTTTGCTGTTAGAAAAAGCAAATACAGATCGACTTTGTGGTGCAGAAATCAATTCTATTACCAGTATTTGCAAAAAAAGATTATTAGCTCAGTATTTGCGTCTAATTTTTCTAGTTTCAGACACAGAAGATGGTCGAAATACAGGCGCATTACTTAAACTTTATTATGAAAATCGTCAGAATCCTTTACAGTTTGAACAGGTTGAAGTCAAAGTTTTAAAGGGATTAAGAGATGATGATGTTTACGCATTTAAAACCCAAGGCTTAAAGAATCTGGTGCGAGAAATTAGTTCAGAAGTTAATAAATGGTCTTCAGAAGCGATCGCGATCAATGCTACAGGTGGATACAAAGCTCAGATTTCCTTTGCAGGTATGATCGGACAAGCCCTCGAAATTCCCGTCTATTACCTATTTGAAAAATTTTCAGAAGTGATAGAACTTCCCCCACAACCTATCGCCCTTGACCTAGCTTTTTGGCTCAATCATTATGTTTTGTTTGAAACCTTAGAAGCTCAGGAAATACTCGAAAAATCGCTAGTTGCAGAAGATTTAAACAATCCTTATTTTCACACTTTAATCGAATCAACTAATGAAGACTTGGATCAAACTCAATCATCTTCAGATCAACTGGAATATGTTTGTCTTTCGGCTATGGGCATTTTGTTCAACGAGCGATCGCGCCTACAATTTGCCAAGCAGAGTAGTGCTATTCTTTCCCAAATTCCTCAAGATGATACGCCCCCAAACCAAAAAGTGATTAAGCTGAGAGACGATCATGGAAAAGATATTTTACAAGTCTTTTCTGAAAAGATTTGCCGTTCTTCCTATGTTAAATCTGTTATTAATTCTCTCCCTTTCAATCCAAAACAAATTAATCCTATTCGACGAACTTATTCAGATGGAAAAGTTGAATGGGTATTGACTTGGACAGATGCAGGTTTGGGAATATGTATTCAAACGACAGGACGTAATCTAGCTGAAACCAACAGTATTGCTATCCATCTCAAAGAAAAGTTTTCTAACTAATTATTTCAGACCAAACCGAAGGCGGAAAACCCGACTGTCCCCACTTGGGAGTTCCGGGTGAAAGTTCGTTTTCTGAAGTATCTCTCAGCCAGATTTAGCTATAGCAGTTCGCGCTGGTATACTTACAAATTCCAGGCACGAAGAAAAGCCAAAAGCCTGACTATACCGAACTTTCCCCCCCTCTTGCCTCTCTTGCAAAGTTGCTCAACTTGGGGAGACCCCAAGACCGCACTTTGCGCTTTTGCCTTTTGCCTTTTGCCTAGCGCGAAGCGCTATAATTTGCTCATTCCAATTTTGCCGAAAACCAAACAGCAAAAAAGTTAGAAGCTTTGAATATCAACTTAACAGTGTTTAGTGCGTCAATTGCCCCCGATAACTCCGTCCAATGTTCTCGATGCAATATCCCGACTGCCGATATTGATAAATTGCTTACGACTGTGCGATCGCACACCGCTACAAATTCAATTGGCTTAGAAGTTTGGGTTAATTTTTTGAATTTCTGTGACCCACTCTCGACGACTGGAATGTTCTAAATTCAAAATCTCTTCTAAAGACCAGTGAAAATGAAAGGCAATACAAGCTACCTCCTCACGGAGTTGTTCTGAGGGGTAGCTTACGACTCCCCCGACAAGGCTAAATCTACTCTAAACTCATCATTACATTGGGGACATTTTACCACAAAATAGGCGTGATTTTGTTGATTAATTCGATTATAAAACTCGCGTAAATAAGCCAGATCGAGAGTAAATAGATTCTCCAATATTTCTGGAGTCACCGATGATAAAGTTCCCAACTGAGTAATAACCCTTGATAATCGAATTAAAACACCATATACCGGCTCTACCTGAACGCGAGTATTTTTCTGAACAAAGATTTCGTCTTTTGCCGTTGCCAACCGCATCACACCCTGACGATGAACTTGTCCTTGCTCGTCAATTAAGCCTTTGGGTAATGTAAAATTAAATTCAGTTGGGGGTAAGTTTGAACTGGTCATGCCAAATTTAGATTTTTCTTAATTCTAATGATTTGTTGTACAAAATTGGGATATTTATTGTAAGTTTTGATAGCTTAAATGATTTTATTCTAATTCATTAATCTGACGATAAAACTTAATTAAAAAGTCTAAATCACAAGCATATAAGTTTTCAATAATAACAGGATTCACCTCCTCTAACGCACCGAGACGAGTCACAACTCTCGACAAAATTAACACCGTCGCATAAGCAGGATTTGACTTCACACGGGGATCTCGCAAGGGGACAATTTCATCAATGGCTTTGGCTAAACGCATCATCCCAATGCGATGAACATTGCCATCAGTATCTAAATATCCTTTAAGTAAACTAAACTCGAATTCGGTCTGAATCATTTGATACTATCAATTCTTTTTAACTCTTCAATCGTAACTTCTACTTCCTCAATTTCAAAATCACCGCCTGCGACATTAACATCAGAAATCGAATATCCAATCGGCCATGCTCGTTTGAATTCAAATCGAAACTGTTCTTCTGCTGCCTGATTGTAAATGACTAAGGAACCATCGCGCCGTTGTTTGGGCCAGTTTCCATCTTGCACAGCTTGAAGCCAGTTCCAAAAAGTCATAGACATGGTTAAACCTCGGCGCAAAGTCAGATTACTATAGGTCATAACACCAGGAATTTTTGTTCGCACAATCCGACCCCTAGAGTTTCCCTGTTTTCCCCACTTTTGTGGCGTAACCTCGCTAATTTCGATCACTTCTTGAGTTGCTTTAAAACCGCTACACTCCATAAAGTAACCGTCTATTGAGTCATTACTGCCGTCCAGTTTTAGCTCTAAGTAAAACTTGGCTCTTGTGAGGATTTCAGGAAACTCTGTCACAATCGTTCTACCTTTAATTCAATTGGGTCAATCCAATCTTCAAATTCCTACTTTTTCCGAACTATTTTTGTGAATTTAAGTTCTAGAGTATCTTCAGCATTTTGACCAGACTGATCAACCCCAAGGACACCACTCGCTTGTTTTAAGGTACCGGGAAACAAATCAGTAAAATCAAACCGCATTTCCTCGCCATCCCCATCATAAATCGTCAGCGATCCAGTTTTCCGATTTTTTCTGGCTTCTGTCTTCCCACCACTATAAGCTTCCGCGTGGCACTTGATATACCAATCTTCTAATTTTTTTTGTGCAGCCTCATTTCCAGCTACAAAAGTGAGGGTGATAGCGGAACTGTACTTAACCCCACCGATAACAGCTTGAGTTTGGCTTTTACCACCTTTTGTACAGCCGATGGGGGCATCGCCTCCAGCCACTTCAATCGTAATTTCGGGGCCACTAACTTTCTTAATCAATAAGTCGGTAATTCCGTCTATTTCAAAGTAAAACTTGGAATTTGTCAAAAACTCAACATTATCAGCCATTTTTAATCTCCTAATCAAGATTTAAATCAACAGTCGCACGCTCGTTTTATTTACTGAGTTCGATTAAATTTTTCACAAGTAATTGTAAAAATTTCTTCCAAATAGGCATCTTGAGTTACATCCAGATCTGCACATTTGTATTTAGAAGGCCAAGCTTCTGAAAATTCCCACATTGCTACTAATTCGCTATCTGAATCATAGGCACTAATTTTGCCTGTTTTTTTATTGTTTTTCCATTGCCCTTTACCCCCATCAGATGTAGGTAAGCATTTTTCAAACCATTCATACATTTTCTTGCTAGCACTGCTACCCGTTAGGCTAGCAACACAGGTACAATCAAAGGTGAATAATCCTTCAAATCCACCTGAGTTAATCTGACGGATCGATTTTCCATCTTTAGTCGTTCCAATTACAGCTTCACCTCCAGTGACTTTTGGTTTGTATTCTGGCAGGGTTACACTTTTGAAAACTAAATCAGTCAAACCGTCAAATTCTAAATAAAAACTACTAGGGGCAATGGGTTTAATTAAATCAGCCATTGGTAAAACTCCCAAATCAATGCAAATATTTTCGACTTCTAGAGTGCGTCAGATTTTCGTTTAGAACGTTGTAATTAACACTACATTTCTGACGCACTAGATGATTCGGTAGGTTTGTTATTGGTTAGGCGCCCACTGGCTCACTCGGAAAACAACAAACTCAGCCGGACGAACAGGGCGAACGCCAACTTCAATGTACAACATCCCCAATCTCATCGTTTCTTCGGGATTGAGTTCTCCATCACATTTCACATAAAATGCTTCTTGAGGAGAACTTCCAAATAACGCTCCTTCTCGCCAAATTCGTTCAAGGAAATTATTCACTGTACGTTCAACTCGCGCCCAAAGATCTTGATCGTTCGGCTCAAAAACAACCCATTGGGTTCCGAGTTCAATTGATTTTTCAATGTAGCTCATCAAACGACGAACACTAATATAACGCCATAACGTATTATCAGGTTCAACCAAGGTGCGAGCTCCCCAAACTTGAAGTCCTCGGTTAGGAAACTTGCGAACACAATTAATTCCTTTAGGGTTCAGCAATTCTTGTTCACGAAAGTTGGTATCGTAAGCTAAACTAATCACTCCACGCGGTGTAACATTAGCGGGTGCTTTGTATACCCCTCTGGTTTCATCCGTTTGGCACCAAATTCCCATCATGTGACCGCAGGGAGGAACATAAATGCCTTTGCCATTATCACGGGGATTAGGAACTTTAATCCAAGGATAATATAACGCGGCAAATTGAGAACGACGGCCAAAATTATCGAGCCATTCTGCGACATCTTGAGGTTTACTTTGTTCGGGAGGAACTGGGCTATTTCCTCTTCTTACCTTAACCGGAGGAGGATCTAATACAACCATCCGAAAAGGGGGACTCGGCGCCGAATTTTCACAGTTGGTCATCATCATTTCCATCAGACCATGAACCTGTTCTAAATTCAACAAACCTTGCTGATAAGCTAACATTAAATCAGGACAGGCAATAATCGCAATTTCATCAATTTCAAATAAACCTTGAATCCCTGTCCGATCCTTACGACCCCCATAAGTTTTGCGATAAAGTTGATCAACTGGATAGACTTCAGGAGGGGGAATGATTTCGTAAAATCCATTCGCTGGCCGACAAGACAGAGGCATTCCGCTTGTGGCTTGAATTTCTACTTCTAAATAAGGAGACTCTTGAAATGCCGTCTCTACAAATGTCCCCGCTTCCGGTTCTGCACTCATGGAGAGATGTCTGTAAGTTGAGAGAATATCCTCACCTTGTCTTAAAGTGACTTTAAAATATTCACCCGTATCAAAGGGTTCTTCTTCAGGGTTATCCGAGGGTAGGGGATCGTCCGGTTCAATGATCACGTTGATCCGTCCGTTTTCCAGTTGGTCTGGTTTCATCCGAAAACCAAGGGAAGGGCGTTGGCTAACGGTTGTAATGGCTGTAATGGTCGTATTTTCCTCAACCTGCGGTGTTTGTCTAGCCGGCTGAGGAAGCTGAGTTCCGATACTGACGACCCAACAGCGACCTCCTCCATTATCAAACCATCCTCTGACCGCAAATGGTAAATACGCTCCAAAGTCTGTAAACCCATCGGAACCTGGTTTACCAAAGCATTCGAGATATTGATCCCAGTCTGTAATCAGTTGAGGTTCAAACAGTTGGGCATCTCCGCGAACATCTTCTGTAAAGCCCACAAATCCTGCGACATTCATAGTTACCCCTTGAATGGGGCGACTACCTCGCTCTATCTCTTCAACGTATACACCCGGCGCAAAGTAATCTAGACGAGCCATTAGGAAGTCTCCTTAACGAGTCTTCAATTGTTTGATTAGTGAGCCAATTTGAAATGACCTCATTATAGCTCGAGTTGAGCCAAAAATGAAATAATAATTCTATAAATTTAATTAAATTTTAGTAACTTGTTTTAAAAATCATGTCCAAACTCATCAATAAATTAAGTGAAAACTTCCTAAACTCATCATTGATTTTCGATAGAATTTGTAAAACCCAAAGACAAGCAGCAAACCCATGAGTAATTATCTAGCGATCGCTACCGTCACCGCTATTCTACAGCAAATGTTACAAACAGGTATCGCTAATGATCTTCCTGGTGCTAGAGTCACCATGATTCGTCCTGACAATGCAGGAAGTGGCGTTTCTGATACAGGAATTAATATTTTTCTCTATCAAGCTTCTCCCAATCTGACTTGGCGTAATGCTGATTTTGGTTCTCGTCGTCCTAAAGATAATCTGATTAAACAAGCTCAACTAGGGCTAGATTTATATTATTTATTAACCTTTTATGGAAACGAACAAGAACTCGAACCCCAAAGGTTACTGGGGAGTGCAATTCAAACGATTATCGATCAACCTACGATTACTTCTGAAATGATTAATCGAGTTGTTAACAGTTACTCTTTTCCTTTTCTTGCCGCATCAACCCTGGATGAACAAGTTCAAGTCATTAAATTAAGTCTGCTTCCTATGACATCAGAAGAATTATCACGTCTGTGGTCAACTTTTTTTCAACTTCCTTATTCCCTATCCTTAGGCTTTCAAGCAACGGCTATTTTAATTGAGGGAAGAAAACTCGGAAAAGCCCCTTTACCTGTACGAGTCCGTCAATTTTATTTTGTTCCAAATCAGCCGATGATCGAACAGGTTGAACCGTCAGCAGGGATCAACCAACCCATCATAGCAAGTAGCACCTTAAATATTCGCGGAAAACAACTTTTGGGAAATCAAACTCAAATTCAAATTGGGGAAGCTAGAGTCATTCCTCAAAATATTAGTGATACTCAAATTACTCTAAATTTTTCGGCTTTATCTTCTGAACAATTCAATAATTTGAGAGCGGGAGTACAGGGTTTACAGGTTATCCATGCTAGCACTGATCCTATATTTGCTCACTCGAATCGAATGATTGAATCTAATGTGATCCCTTTAATTTTGCGTCCAACCATTACAATTCATCCTCACAGGAGGAATTTAGAAGAAGTTGAAGTGGGTTTATACTCTGGTGATATTGAAATTCAGGTAGATTTAAGAATCGGATTCAAACAACGAGTATTTTTATTACTGAATGGCATTACAGGTGAAAATTCTGAGTCTTATATTTTTGCCGCAAAACGACGAACTCGCCAAACTCATACACTCATATTTTCGCTGGAGAATGTCAAAATCGGAGACTATCTAGCTAGGGTGCAAATTGATGGTGCAGAAAGTCCTTTAAATGTGGATAATGATCGATATTCAGGCCCTATTTTACAAATCCCATGAATTCACCCGTTTTTCTGGATTGGCACACAGCCAATAGTCAGTTTCTCAGGATTGTTTTGAATCAAGTTCGTCAAGCTTTAAAACGTCAGATTTCATATTTAGAGAATCAAGATTTTGAGGAGCTAGATGATCAAGATGAACTGAAATTTATTACGCCTCCTGTTCAGGAACCTTTTGCTCTTGAGCAACTGAGCCAATATTTTAGTTTATCTGTTTTTGAACAAGAGATTTTATTACTTTGTTTAGGAATGGAACTTGATCCGACTTGGCCATCTTTATGCGCGGCTGCTCAAATTGATTCTGAACACAATTATCCCACTTTTAGTTTAGCACAAATGTTGTTTGAAAATCCTAACTGGGAAGCGATCGCACCGGGATCTCCTCTCAGACGATGGAATTTAATTGAAGTAGGAGGCGGAAATTCTTTGGCAAGTAGTCCGTTAAGGATTGATGAACGAATTTTAAATTATTTGATGGGAATCCATCAGTTAGATAGACGATTGATTAATATTCGTAAATTAATCTCGGTTGCTGAAGATCTAGCTGAATCTCATAAAAACTTAGCTAAAACTATTATTAATAATTGGAGAATAAAAGCTCGAGGTTCTCTGGGTCTCGAAAAATTAGAGTTACCCATTATTGAACTTTGTAGTAATGAACGGGTGGGAAAACGAGCGATCGCGAGTCGAGTTTGTCATGAGTTAGGATTTAATCTTTATTGTCTTTCTAGTCATGCCCTTCCCACCAGTTTAAATGATTTATATCCGTTCATAGAACTATGGGAACGAGAGGCAATTTTGAATCAAGGGGTTTTATTATTAGATGCTGATCAAAGTGATACAATAGATACAGCTAAAGAAAATGCGATCGCCTTGCTCATCGAACAAATTTCTACTCCTTTTATTATTACCAGTCAAGATAGACAACCGCCCCGATCTCGTCCCATTCTGACCTTTGATGTGAATAAACCAACGGCTCAGGAACAGCGAGAATTCTGGATGAAAGCGTTAGGAACTTCTTCTGAAGATTTAACGGGATTAATCGATCAATTAGTTGCTCAATTTAATCTCAATTTTAGCGAGATTCAATCCGCCTGTCTTCAAGTCAAATCAGCCGAAAAAATTTGCCAAAACCAACTTTGGAATATTTGCCGAATTCAGGCGCGACCTAAATTAGATGAATTAGCACAACGAATTGAAATGAAGGCGAGTTGGGAAGATTTAGTTTTACCTCCAACTCAGCAACAAATCCTTCAAACAATTGCGAGTCATGTGCGACAGCGAACTACGGTTTATGAACGCTGGGGATTTGCTCAAAAAGGAGGACGAGGATTAGGAATTACAGCTTTATTTGCGGGGGCAAGCGGAACTGGAAAAACAATGGCGGCTGAGGTTTTAGCGGGTGAATTAAACTTGGATCTTTATAAAATTGATTTGAGTTCTGTGGTCAGTAAATATATTGGGGAAACGGAGAAAAATTTAAAACGAGTCTTTGATGCGGCTGAAACGGGAGGGGTAATTTTACTTTTTGATGAAGCAGATTCATTATTTAGTAAACGAAGTGAGGTTAAAGATAGTCATGATCGCTATGCAAATTTAGAAGTAAGTTATTTATTACAACGGATGGAGTCTTACCAAGGATTAGCGATTTTAACGACAAATTTAAAAGATTCCATCGATACAGCTTTTATGCGACGCATTCGGTTTATTGTCAAGTTTTCTGTACCAGATGTGACTCAACGGATGGAACTGTGGCAACGGATTTTTCCCAAAGATACGCCTACAAAAGATTTGAATATTAAAAAACTAGCTCAGTTGAGTCTCGCGGCGGGGAATATTCGCAATATTGCGCTCAATGCCGCATTTTTAGCAGCCGATGAAAATCAACCGATTACAATGACACATTTATTAAAAGCAACTGAAAGCGAATATGCTAAGTTAGAACGACCCTTGACAGAGGTGGAAATCAAAGGTTGGATCTAGTTTGTTGACCGGGTTGATAGCCAGGGCTGTTTCATTATTTTCGTTAAATCTCTCTGACCTAACCCCCCAACCGCCTTCCCTACGAGGGAAGGGGGAGTAATTAATATTTTTTTATATTTAATAGTAATAATTAGTCCCTCCTCTCCTTGGAGGAGAGGGGGTTAGGGGGAGAGGTCATACAAATTTACGCTCGAAAATGAAACAGCCCTGGGGGGGTTGACAGAACTTAATCACCAATCAGGACGCTCTTGCAACCGCCGAGAATTTTATTGGATGGCCCAATTGCTTCTAACAAGGTGTCGCCCATACGACAAGCGGGTAGACCATTAATCAAAACGGTTTTGCTACCACCGATGACGACTCCAGGGCCGTGGGGGGGAATTGGTGAAGGCGTCATACAGATATGAATATCTGCACCTCCACTACTGCTCCTAATTGTGCTACTCATTGCGGTTAATGCTGCCGTTTTTGCAGCATTTTCAGCGGCTTTGGCGGCAGGGAAAGCCAGTGTTCCAACTGTCGCTTTCGTTGCAGTTTCGACTGATTTGATTATAGCATCTGATGCCTTTTTCGCCTGCTGTAAACCAGCAGCAGAACCGGAAGGCATACCCCGCCACGCAGGTAAGTTTCCTATGAAAACATTCCGGCTACCGGGGCCACCTGTTAAAACGGGCGGTATTGGATGGGATACCTTATCAGTAACCCTTGCGGCTGGTTTACCCATGATTCGAGAATAGATTAATGATGGATAATCATAGCTTTTTTAACATTTAGTTGCAAGTCAAACTGACTTAACAAAATGTCAACTATGCTTATGATATTGAGAAAATAAATTTTGATGTCATGTTGGGTTGAGGCACGGAATTTAATCTATAAGAGCGATCGCACTTTTAAAAAAACAAGTCGGTTTCCCGTTGCATTTGCTTTCTTATCTCAGCCAATTTGTCCACCAGTTCAATTATTGTTTGATCATCTAAATCACCCTGTGCTATTGCTGTTATACCTGCTTGGTAGTTTAGCCACGCTTGATCTACTCTTCCTATCTCCGCGGCTATATAATCGTGGATTTCTTTGATTCTTATAACTCCTTGTTCTCCCGCGGCTGCATTGACTCCAGCTGGCTGTGGTATTAAATTACTCTGATCGTTATAGTACATTTTAGCATCCCAGAGCGTGTAGTCAAAGGTCCTATTAGAATTTTCGTTATTCTCTTGCATTGCCTTTGTAATCTTATCCCAACTATATGCGTGGTCTAATTGTATTCCCTCAACATTCATCTGTACGCCTATTCCTGTTCTAGCAGTGACCGGCAAGTTACCTACTTTTTGAAGATTTGACTTTGATAAAACTTCTAGTCTAGTTTTTGAACCGAAGCTGAATAAATTTCTTGAGTGTATGTCTTTGTTAAAAATTACATTTTGCCCTCCTCTTGCTTTATAACTTCCGGTTTCAGGAATTGGCTTTGAGGTTTCTGTACCGTTTCTCGGAACTTGCCTTTGGAAGATTTTCGTTTTCGGAAATAATACAGATGTTGTTTTTCTCTCATCTTCCGTATTAAAGTTATTGAGCGCTTGACTCATCACATCCGCTTCTTTCTCCAACCCCGCATCATCATTAATCTGTACCCCCTTCATCTGCATTGTTGGTTTAACCCTTCCCTGCATCTGCTGGACAACGTGCCATGCTTCATGGGGTAAATGTTCCTCTTGTCCAGGTGCTACATAAATTTCTGTTCCTTGAGCGTAAGCTAACGCCTGTAGTTGGGCAGGTTTTGACGAATTGTAGTGAACTCTGACATTATCCAGGGAATATCCTGATAAATTTTCTATCCCAGCTTTCAGATGATCTGGTAATCCAGTTTTGTTGGGAGCAGATTCTTCTTGCTTTTGGGCGACTTTTGTACTAATGGGATGGCCTATCTGTGCTTTTCGTTGCAGAATAGTTTGCAGGTTTGGCTGTTCTCGTTTTTGTTTCACAGGTTCCGCAAAATCACGGTTAGCATACCGACTTGCTGGAACTGATGCCGAAGAGGAGGAAGATTGATTTTTTTGCGGCGACTTGAACTGATGGGTCATGTTTCATGTCCCTATTAAAGTGAGCCTCTCCCAAGATTTTAGCATTTTTCCACGAGATCGCTACCCACCAATTAGGAATAATTCTTCATTTAATTGGAAAAAAAGAAATTGTCTTGTGTATCGATGAAACTGGAGATGCCAATTGATCATTCAGCCCTATCTATTTTACTGTTTAACGTGAGTTCGACGGAGTGCGATCGCCTCTCAACAGGACAGTAGAAAAGCGATTAATATCGGTATTAAACCTGTTCGTTCCTCGCATCCATGAGTCGTGTCCACCGCTCCACGAATTCATCCAACTCCTTCTCTGCTTTGGTCTTGTCCTCCCCTTTCAACTTAGTGATGTTAGCTTTTCTGTTTCTTCTTTCCCTCCTGAACCATTGGTACTCATCCTTTGGGTTTCTTGCGTTATTGGCTCCAGGTATCCGACTGACTTGCGGTGTACCGTCACTTCCGACTGTCCCCTCGTGATAAATTCCTGTTTCCGCACTTTTCCTATCTGCTAACATCTGGGCTTTCTGCTCCGGGGTGACGTCCACACTCTGTATGGTGTCCTGTCCCCTAGCAAACTTCACGGCTCCCATCTTATTAACCATGTTACGGTATGAATCTTTCGCTACCTCACCTACCTCTGTGTTTTGTTGTTCTACAAACTCAGGGGTGAATGCGTAGGCAGACTGGTTTATCGCTACCGCTAGACCAATATCCGGTTCTGGGTATACATGGCGACCGTCCTCGAACCGGCCCCGCAACGCTTCCGATTGGGCTTCAGCGTACTCGCCATCGTACATTCCACTCAAATTATTTCCTCTCTTTGTCCCTGTTCCAGGATGGTTTTTGTGTACGTTTTTACCCTCCGCATAGACAAAACCATTTCGCTCCAAACCTCCTACATCTCCCTTACGGGGAGCATTATAACCTTCTCTCGCCACAGAATCGCGGATTACGTGTTCATATTCATGCGTATTTCCTGTGACTTCAAACCCTGTTTTTGTCTTAATTCGCTTGGCTTCATGTGTACGATCTCCGTATGTAGCCTCAGACCATTTCCGTTTTGGTTTTTGTTGCACAGGTTCCGCAAAATCACGGTTAGCATACCGACTTGCTGGAACTGATGCCGAAGAGGAGGAAGATTGACTTTTTTGCGGCGACTTGAACTGATGTGTCATGTTTCACGTCCCTATTAAAGTGAGCCTCTCCCAAGAGTTTAGCATCTTTCCACGAGATCGCTACCCAATTTTGACTAAAACTCTTGTTTTTTTTTGCGTTGGTGAATTGATGCGATCTCTCTTGTAGGTTTGGTTGAGAAACGAAACCCAACAAATCAACTATTACAATTTCTTTAAAAATTTGGTGGCGATCGCGTGAAATTGTGGCAAACTATGGAAAAGGGTGACGTACTCAACACCCTAAGCTGACGCTATAGGGGTCGCTTCTCTTGAATTTCTTCTAGAGCGTTTTATAGTGAGTTTCACGCCCAGACCCACTTTTTTAATTAAGATGGCACTGTTCAAATCTCTATCAAGTTCAGTTGAACAATGAGGGCAACTATGCCATCTTTCCGATAATTCTTTAGGTACAATATTGAGACAATTTGAACAGAATTGAGACGTATTTCTAGGATTAACTTTGACGACTTTCACTCCAGCGTTTTCGGCTTTGAATGATAGTATTTCGACAAATTGACCTAGACCTGCATCTGCCAAACTTTTATTTAACCCCGACTTAGCCGCTTGACCATTAGGTAAGTATTTTCCGGTTTCATCCTGTTTAGGCTTACATCGCTTTATCATATTGCGAATCTTTAAATCTTCGATAAAGATTACATCGGACTTAGCGATTAATTGATTAGCCTGCTCATAATGAAACTGCTTTCTCTGCCTTTGAATTCTTTGGTGGATCTTGGCAACCTTTCCGTACAGGAGTTTTCTGGCTCTACTTCCCTTCTTTCTACTAGCCGCTTTTCGTTGTAGCTTTTCCAGCTTGTCTTCAGCTTTACGGAAATATTTAGGAATGGGAATTGCTTCACCAGTCGATAAAGTTCCAAATTTCTCTAGCCCTAAATCAATCCCGATACTATTATTCTCTGTTGGTTCAATATCATCAGGGTTG
>NZ_LATL02000230.1 GCF_000972705.2 Limnoraphis robusta CS-951
TAGTCGAGTCGCTGATTCTTGGTATCTGTCTGTAGCCTACGAATTTGAGCCAGAACAGACTGTAAAATCAAGAGAATACCTGGGTGTTGATGTTGGGGTTAAGGTATTAGCGACCTGTTCAGATGGTACTGTTTTTGCCAATCCAGCAGCCCACAAAAAAGCTCAAAAAAATCTGGCTCGACTTCAGCGCGAACTTTCTAGAAAACAGAAGGGTTCAAATAACAGGAATAAAGCTAGACTGAAACTCGCAAAAGCATATCAAAGAGTGGCTAACATCCGAAAAGATACAATTCATAAATTGACCTCATGGCTATGCAAAAACCACGCAGTCATCGGGTTAGAGGATTTGAATGTTTCTGGGATGTTAAAGAATCATAAGTTAGCGGGTGCTATTGCTGATTCGGCTTTTTCTGAAATTCGTCGCCAAGTTGAGTATAAGTCTGAGTGGTATGGTTCAAGCGTAGTGTTTGCTGATAGATTCTATCCGTCAACTAAAACCTGTTCAAATTGCGGTCACGTTCAAGAAATAGCACTGAAAGAACGAGTTTTTAACTGTAATAATTGCGGTGTAAGCATTGACCGCGATTTGAATGCCAGCCTGAATTTAGAAGGTTATGCCGAGGGCTTCTTGGTGAAATGCCTGTCTGACCGGGTGCTGCCGACAGTCCGGGGTGATGCAGGAAATAAACATTAACACGGTTTGTACCGCGTTATATCAGTTTTATAAAGCAGGGAAACCCAACCGATCCTCACAAACCCTATCAACTGTTTTGGCTTCCCCTTGATGAATTTCAGAACTTGTTCTGGCCAGAACAGCGAGAATTGATTGCAGCCTCTCAAGACTTGATCCGTCAGTCGGGGCGGGTTGAGAAAAGTGATTGATGAGAAACCCAGATCGAAGTGGAGGAGCGCCCCTACAGTGTTTCACCCATAAAAACTTACTTGGTTTTAGCTTGAGTCTTTTGAGCGGCAGCAATTTCTTGAGAGAGAACTTCGAGCGCTTTTGCAAATTGAGGATCGTCTAAAGTCCCAATTTTCGTGCGTTCTTTTCGGAGTTGTTCCCGTTGGGCGTCGGTTAGATCAATTTTCACATCCGGTTGAATGCCTTCGTGGTTGATATCTCGACCGTCGGGAGTAAAATATTTAGCAATGGTCACAGCCAGTCCTGAACCATTTCCCACACCGCGAACCGACTGAACTAAACCTTTACCAAAACTCTTGCTTCCGATTAATAAAGCCCGTTCGTTGTCTTGTAAAGCCCCGGAGAGAATTTCACTCGCACTCGCCGAACCGCCATCAATCAGAACAACCATCGGTTTATCGGTTAAAGCCCGATTATTGGCTTTTTGACGGTCAAGTTCGCCCCGACGATCTACAGTAGAAACGATATCCCCTTCATTCATCAACATCCGAGCAATTTCAATACTCGCGTAGAGCAAGCCACCCGGATTTGAACGCAGATCTAGAATATATCCTGTGACATTCTGTTTCTCAAGCTCGGTGATCGCTTCTCGCATTTCATCGGCGGCGTTAGCACTAAACGTATTTAGACGAACATAGCCGATGGTTCCCGTTGAACTATTTTGAGTCGAGTAGCGTACCGGATGAATTTCGATTTTCGCTCGTTTAATGGGAACGACCATTTCTTCGGAACCCCGCAGAATGGTCAGTGTGACCGAGGTTCCAACGGGGCCACGGATCAACTTCACTGCCTCGTTGATGTCCATGCCCTCGGTACTTTGGCCATCAATTTTCAGAACAATGTCCTGAGCTTGAACACCTGCATCAAAAGCCGGAGAATCTTCAATGGGAGAGATGACAATCAGCTTTTTCGAGTCTTCATCTTGAGTCAATTGAATTCCTACACCTGTGAGTTCTCCAGAGGTATCAATCTGCATATTCTTGAACTCTTCCGGGTCCATGAAGCGCGTGTAGGGATCATCTAGCTTCTCTAGCATCTCCCGGATGGCTTCATAAGCCTGTTCATCACTGGTGTAGTTCCGGTTCAGATATTCAGTCCGAACGGCTTTCCAATCAACTTGATTAAATGTTCCATCAACATAATTTTTTTCAATAATTTGCCAAACTTCGTCAATCAGTTCTTTAGGACTTTCTCGAAACGATGCTTGACTGGAGAGATGTATTCCTGCACCTGCAACCGCAACTGCTGCTAACATAACTGCCGTTGCACTGACAACAAGCCCACTTTTTGATACAACCATCTGTCTTATGAACCGGAGGAAAGGACTGCAATTTTATTATGCCCAATTTAGCACAGGTAATGCTAACTCATGTACTTCCAGTATACATATCTACAACCCGAAGGGGATATCAGGATAGCCTTGAAAGAGACAAGCCAACAATAATATCAATTCTGACAGCCTTTCAAATTTACCGCTTGTTTTAGGGCAATCTGTATAACGGACAACTTGAGTACAATGGGTAATCATCGTTGGATCTTGTCTCTTTTAGATTTACCTATGGATCAATCCAGCGTCCATCTGCTTTGATTAAATTAATTAATTCTTCAACTCCTTTGTCTTCTGGCACCTTTTTGACTTCTTCTCGTCCGCGATATAACGAGATTTGACCCGGTTGTTTACCGACATAACCGTAGTCTGCATCTGCCATTTCGCCAGGGCCATTGACAATACAACCCATCACGGCAATATCTAAACCGATTAAATGTTTGGTGGCTTCTCGGACTTGATGCAGCACATTTTCGAGGTTAAATAAAGTCCGACCACAAGAGGGACAGGCAACATATTCGACCATCGTTTTTCGCAGTCCCAACGCTTGCAAAATACTATAACAAACGGGAATTTCTTTTTCCGGTGCTTCTGTTAGAGAAACGCGAATGGTGTCACCAATTCCATCGGCTAATAACGTACCAATCCCTGCGGTAGATTTTATTCGACCATATTCACCATCTCCGGCTTCTGTGACGCCTAAATGCAGGGGATATTCCATTCCCAATTCATCCATGCGTTTCGCCATTAATCGATAGGCCGCTAACATCACGGGAACCCGAGACGCTTTCAATGAAATGACTAAATTTTGGAAGTCTAATGATTCACAAATGCGGATAAATTCTAAGGCTGACTCCACCATTCCTTCGGGAGTATCGCCGTAAGTAAATAGCATTCGTTCGGCTAAAGAACCATGATTAACACCAATTCGCATCGCTTTTCCTTGATCCCGCAAAGAAACCACTAACGGTTCTAAAGTTTCTCGAATTTTATCGCCAATTTCTTCAAATTCTGATTGAGTATATTCGCTGCGATCAGATTTGGGTTTTTCAAATACATATAAACCCGGATTAATCCGAACTTTATCAACGTGTTTGGCTACTTCTAAGGCGATTTTCATGCCATTATGATGAACATCCGCCACCAGGGGAACAGGTTGATAAGTTTGGGCGAGTTTTTGTTTAATTTCTCCGACGGCTTTGGCGTGACCCACACTCGGCACCGTGACCCGGACAATTTCGCAGCCAATTTCATGTAAACGACGAATAGCCGCTACTGAACCGTCGATATCCATTGTATCTTCATTGATCATCGACTGCACGACGACCGGATAACCCCCACCAATGGTAATAGTTCCGACTTGGACGGGACGGGTTTTGCGGCGATGAATCATTGTGTCAACAGGGGGTTGACTAGGGGTTGAATCTTCTGTGGGACGGGGTAGAGTTTGCATAGTGAGTTGTCGATGGCTGTAACAGAGATTTCAAAATATTTTTTCTCCTATTTATTAGGTTGCCATAGAAGGGGCATTTGTGGGAGAGGTCATTTCAGTCACCTCCTCACCCGTATTGTAGGGGCGGGTTCCGAACAAATCTATATCTTCCCCTGCAAAATTTTTAAAAACCCGCCCCTAACCCTTCACCAGTTTTTGGAGTACCTTAAGTTGATTTTAGATATCAATCATTTTGTGGGTCATTCCACCATCAACAACTACATTGATACCTGTGATAAATGTTGCTTCTTCTGATGCTAAATAAACCACCATTGCGGTAATATCTTTCGGCTGTCCGACTCGTCCGACAGGGTGTTGTTGATGATCTTTTTCGGTCAGTTTAGAGGCTTGATATTCTGAGGTAACAATCCAACCGGGACTCACACAATTAACCCGAATATCCGGCCCTAAACTGTTTGCTAAGGCATGAGTTAAAGCGACTAAACCGCCTTTAGCTGTTGAATAAATTTCTGTATTCGGTTCTGACATTAAGGCGCGTGTTGAAGCAATATTGATAATTGTACCTTGATGTTTTCGCAAATGGGGAACCGCATATTTTGTACAGAGAAAAGCGCCCGTTAAATTAACGGTTAATACTTTATGCCAACTTTCTAAACTCAACTGTTCGATGGGGTCATTTTCAGGATTGGAAATCGCCCCATTATTCACTAAAATATCCAAACGTCTAAATAATTCTATTGTTTGATGGATGGCAGTTTTAACGGATTCTTCGTTAGAAATATTAGTCTGAAAAAATAATCAATTTATCTTGAACGGGTCTATTTTATCCAAGACTATAGCAAATCTAAACGCCGAAGTGCATCGATAGCGGCTTGTTTTTCAGCTTCTTTTTTCTTTTTTCCAGTTCCTTCGCCGTAAAATTCTCCATTAATTATAACTTGAACTTCAAAAGTTTTATCGTGATCGTTCCCCGTTTCATCAACCAGAACATATTCGGGAATGGGTAGATTATTTGTTTGTGCTATATTCTGCAAACGTCCTTTAGGATCGATCAGATTTTGCTGAGGAATATGACTGTCAACTGTTCCAGTATCAACCGACTCAAAAAACGGTTTTATTAATTCTCGCACCGCTTCAATTCCTGAGTCTAAATAATAAGCGCCGATAACGGCTTCAAATGTGTTACTCAACAGCGAAGATTTTGTTCTACCGCCCTGTAATTCCTCTCCTTTTCCTAACTGCATCCACTCCCCTAAATTGAGTTGAATTGCAAATTGAGCGAATTGAGAATTATCTACAAGGTTAGAACGGCGACGGGTGAGTTCTCCTTCATCACGACGATGGGAATATTGTTCATACAGATAATCCCCCGCTAAAAAGTTTAATACAGAATCTCCCAAAAATTCCAATTGTTCATTATCGCCCTGAGTTTGTGTCGGATTTTCAAAAACATAAGTGCGGTGAGTTAAAGCCCGTTTAAGCAGTCTAGCATCTTGAAAGGGGATTTTTTCCAGAAGTTCTTTTAAACGTTCTCTAACGGATGATTCTTCGCCGGAGATTTGACTTTGATCGGGTCGAGATTGTTCTTTGAGTAACCGTTTTAATATTTCTTGTTTATGCTGATTAATTAACGTTTCCTGTTCGGCCGCACCAATTGTATTTAATAGCCGAGACATACTATCTAAAGCGCGATAGGTATCTTCTGTGGAAAAAGTAACTTGATGCGCCCATTTGTTACGAACGTCAATTAATTCGCTGGCTAAAGCCCTTTCTAAACGAGACTTAAAAGCTTTATCTCGTTCAATCATTATAGAGAGCAAATTATATATATCTTGCAGTTTATCTTCTGTTGAACGTTTGAGTGTAGTATCCTTCTTATTAGACAAGGCTTTTTCAGCTTGAGAAAGCCATTGACCCCCATAGGCTTCTCTCATCCGTTGTTCAAAATAAGGATATAAACCCTGTTTTAACAAGTCTAAACACCGACCAATTCTGTCACGGTTGTTGATCATAGCAGGTTGGATGAGTTCTAATGGTTCATATGTTAACTACACAATCTTAACAACTTAATTCCAGAAATTATCCTGAAAATCCCCTGAAAATTTTTAGATTGTTTCATCTGTTATATCAGGATAGATAATTTCATCATTTACAATAATACAAAATTTATATGATTTTCACGGGTGTAGGGGCGTGTAGGGGCGTGTAGGGGCGTGTAGGGGCGCAAGGCTTGCGCCCTCTGATGCGCCCTCTGATGCGCCCTTTCATGGTCTGTTTCATTCAATTAAATCTAAATAATGCGTCAATTTTCACAAGCTAATATTGGGGTCGGGCGGGTTTAGTTTAATCTCTGATTTATATTATAGATATTGGCTGAACCCGCCCCTACAAAATGGGGAATGAAAACCCGGTTTTAGGGTTAGGAATTAGACTGAAGTTGTTGTAAGCGATCGCGTAAAATCTCGGCTTGTTTTTCGGCTTCTGCTAACGCATCTCTGGCTGTTTGCACAACTTCGGGGTCAGCTTTATCGACAAAATTACGATTACTTAACCGCCGAGAAATTGATTCTATTTCCTTCTGGACTTTCTCTAATTTTTTCTCGGTTCGTTGTTGTAAACCCGCAAGATCAACCACACCCGCCAACGGTATTAACGCTTGAACCGTACCAATTACACCCGCGATGGTTTGACCTAAATCTTCGGGTAAAGTCTCAGTAATATTCAAGGTTTCAATCTTCACTAAATCTTTGAGATAGTCTTCCCCTTTTGTTAGGAGATCCCGTTCTTTTGCATTTTCACTTTGCAGAATTGCGGTAACTTTTACTTTCGGTTTAATATCTGCATCCGCCCGCAGGTTTCTTAACGTCCGAATAGTACCAAAGATTAACTCAAATTCGGTTTCTAGTTCCTCATTAATGAACCCTGTTTCTAACTGCGGATAAGACTGAACTGCTAAACAATCTTCTTCGCCCGTTTGGGTTAACGTATGCCAAATTTCCTCGGTAATATGAGGCATAAACGGATGCAACAGCTTCAGAATTCCTTCTAAAACGTATGCTAATGTTTGTTGGGCGACTTGTTTTGAGGCTGTATTTTCCCCTTGTAAACGAGGTTTAACCAGTTCAATATACCAGTCACAAAAATCACCCCAGATGAACTCATATTGTTCTCTGGCGGCTTCTCCCAACCCGTAACTTTCCAGATAATCACAGGTTTGTTTAACGGTTTTATGGAAGCGAGACAATATCCATTTATCGCACAATTCTAACTTTTCGTTATCCGGTTGTCCCAACTGTTGAGGGCTTTTTCCCTCTAAATTCATCATCACAAACCGAGACGCATTCCAAATTTTATTGGTAAAGTTGCGGGAGGTTTCAACAGAACCCGATTCATCTTTTTCGCGGTCATATTCTAGACGAATATCCTGACCCGCTCCCATGACTTCTCGAATTAAAGTATATCGAACCGCATCTGTTCCATACTTATTAATCAGCAATAACGGGTCAATACCATTTCCGGCAGTTTTTGACATTTTCTTGCCGTTTTCATCGAGAATTAACCCGTGAATATAAACGGTTTTAAACGGCATTTTATCCATAAAATATCCCGCCATCATCGTCATCCGGGCGACCCAGAAGAAGATAATATCAAAGCCTGTTGATAGGGTATTTGTCGGGAAATACGTTGCTAAATCTTCCGTTTCTTCGGGCCATCCTAACGTTGAAAAGGGCCACAAACCCGAAGAAAACCAAGTGTCTAATACATCGGGTTCTTGTTGCAATTTAACGTCTTTGCCAAATTTTTCAGTAGCTTTTTTAACGGCTTCTTCTTCGGTTTTGGCGACAACAAACGGGGTATTATCGGTAATTTCTCCGTCGGTTTCGCTAACAGCATACCAAGCGGGAATTTGATGTCCCCACCACAATTGACGAGAAATACACCAATCTTCTAATTTTACCAACCAATCTCGATAAACTTTCATCCAACGTTCGGGTGCAAAAGCGGGAGAATCTTCGTTATCGAGACAATTTAACGCCTTATCTGCGAGGGGTCGAATTTTCACAAACCACTGAGTTGATAATAGCGGTTCGATAGGAACTTTTCCGCGATCGCTATAGGGAACACTATGTTTATAATCTTCTATTTTAACTAAAAATCCCTCTTTTTCCAACTGTTTAACCACATTTTTTCGGGCGACAAATCGATCTTGTCCTTCAAAGCTTCCGGCGTTTTCATTCAACGAACCATTTTTATTTAAAATATTAATCATCGGCAGTTGATGACGTTGACCCATTTGAAAATCGTTCGGGTCGTGGGCGGGTGTTACTTTGACACAACCTGTTCCAAATTCGGGGTCTACAAATTCATCGGCGATAATCGGAATTTCCCGATTCATAATCGGTAATGTTACCGTTTTTCCGATTAAATGTTTGTAGCGAGGATCATTGGGATTGACTGCAACTGCGGTATCGCCTAACATGGTTTCAGGGCGAGTTGTTGCCACTTCAACATAGCCATTTCCTTCTGTTAACGGATAACGAAAATGCCACAAATTCCCCTGAACTTCTTTATTTTCAACCTCAACATCTGACACCGCAGATTCACTCGCCGGACACCAATTTACCATGTATTGACCGCGATAAATTAGCCCGTCTTCATACAACCGAACAAAGGCTTCAATTACCGCATTGGCTAACCCAACATCGAGGGTAAAACGTTCTCTTGTCCAGTCGGCTGAAATTCCTAAACGTCGCAGTTGTCCTGTAATTGTACCGCTTGATTGTTCTTTCCATTCCCAAGCCCGTTCAAGAAATTTTTCTCGTCCTAAGTCAAAACGGGTTTTTCCTTCTTGTTTGAGTTGTCGTTCAATAACACTATGAACCGCAATACTCGCATGGTCAGTTCCGGGAAGATAAAGCGTATTATAGCCTTTCATCCGATGATAACGAATGAGGGTATCAATCAAGGAATTATTGAAAGCGTGACCCATGTGCAGGCTTCCCGTGACGTTGGGGGGCGGAATCATAATACAATAGGGTGAGCCGGGATGGTTGGGGTCGGCTTTGAAGGTTTGTTTCTCCTCCCAGTAGGTTTGCCATTTGGCTTCGGTGGTAAACGGGTCGTATTTGCTGGGAAGGTTGGGGATAGTTGAGGTCATGGGCGATAATTGCAGACAATGTGAGCGTTTTGAATTGCTCTTAACATTTTGCCACAAAGCCAGAAGACCTAGAAACTTAATCTCGAACTTCTCAACTTTTACGGAAATTTCTACCAACAAAAAACAAACTCCCTGGGTTAGAGGGAGATGAACGGTTTATGTGGTTTTGTTTTAATAATCCTCAAGTGGTTTGACAAGCTTTAGGAACGGTTGAAAAAGACGTTAAAATTGTGATTGATCAGTACAAAAGGATTTATATTCCGAGCGATGTTACTAATACTGCAACGTTTGTGCGTTCGGTTTCTCGGTTGTCAAAAATCAGACTACTACTCATAATATTCGTAAGTGTCGCCATCGCACACACTCACACCGGATTGAATTAAAGCCCCTTCTCCGACTGTTCCCTCGGCATTTGGCCCTAAAACGCCCATGAAGTCGTACAGACAATCTCCGCGACCATCATCAATTACAATAGTGACTGATTCTCCAGGTCCTAGAACTTCACTACCTAAAATATCTTCTTCCCAGTCCTCAACTTGAGGGGGTGAAGCGTAGAACTCTTGTAAATTGCGACTGGTACGATTAACTAAGGTAAAGCTAACACTTTCAGTTTCGGCTTGAGCTTGCGTAGCGAACAGACCTATGATTAAGACTAACCCAAACACTACCCTTGATTTCAACATTGCTATTGCCCTGCTGTGTTTTATTAATTCGAGTCTACTGCTACCCACCCTCAAGTCGCATCAGGACATTTACGGAATTCTGTTGATGTCTCACTATCTCGAAAATCCGTAATTTCACGTAAATAGATGACAGGTATCGGGAGGTGGGGTTCCGGGGAAGACCTGATGAAGAAATAAGTAAATTTACCTCTCCACAGTTGAACAAGAATAGTTATAATAGTGAACAGGTTCTGCTGCGGCGTTGGTGACTGCCTTTATGTTTTTTTGATCTGTAAATCTCAATATTCGGGAACCAGAGAAACTTTGAGTGGCAGTATACCGGACTTAGCATCCGGAAACTTCAAGCTCAACAAAGGTACCCACTTTAAAAAAGTATATTGAGGTCAAAAACTGGGGTAAAACGGCGCTGCGGTAAGCCTACATCTGAACGATACAAGTGTGTTCTCCAGTTTGTCCTGTGTGAACACCAAGATGTTTGTCGGGTTTTTGAGAATTTTCAAGTTTGGGAGGATTTAAGCCAGTCCGATGCTAAGATTGGCTTAAATTTTTTTACTTTTTAGTCTTATGTCTGTGCCTAAAACGGGTTTAGAAATGTTCCAGCAACGGCTTGTCGCTCTCTATAACAAGCAAATATACACCCGTTTACCAACTCCTGCTTTTACTCCCCTTTCTCGGGACTGGATACAGATTTTTCACGATGAAGCTCAGTTAATGAAACAAGTCATTGCTTCTCAATCTAATTCTACACGTTTGGGGGTTTTATTGGGGGATTCTCTGAGTATGTGGTTTCCCGCTTCTTTGCTTCCTGAAGGAAGATTTTGGCTAAATCAAGGGATTTCTGGAGATACAACCGGAGGAATTTGTAAACGGTTGTTTGCTTTGGATGCGGTTAAACCGGATGCAATTTATATTCTCGCTGGAATTAACGATTTAAAGTTAAAAACTCCGCTCAAGATTATTCTAGCAAACTATCGCCGCATTTTGCAAGATTTACAACAAAAACATCCGAATTCTCAGCTTTTTGTTCAATCTTTATTCCCGACTTTGTTACCCAGTCAGTTTTTATCTTTTACGATTCCTAATTCTCAAATTCTGCAACTCAACCAAGAACTTAAAATACTCGCTCAACAAGCAGGTGCTATTTATCTCGATTTTCATTCTCGCTTTAGCGATCATTCAGGTAATTTGCAGTCAAAATTCACAACAGATGGATTACATTTAAGTTCAGTTGGTTATCAAGTGTGGCAATTTGCTTTATCTCAAAGCGAATCTCGTTTGGCAAAAAAAAGAGATGAAAAGTATCAGAAATGGCTGCTATCTTCGCCCGAATTTAAGTTAAATGGAAAGTCCTATCGTTGGATTTCCTACAGCGTTAAACCGCGAGATACTTTAAAAACGATTGCTCTGGAAGTCTTTGGAACGGATGAATTTGACTACTGTGATTTGATTGCCATCCGAAATCAGCTCATTTCTGAATCGGTTCAAGACTATCAACGGCTTGAAATTCCTGTGATTCAATCCCCTGATTAAACCGACCAAAAATCTAAATAAGTAAAAGCAGACTCTCTACTGAATGTGAACTTCGAGTTTCTAGTCTGCTTTGATCACAACTTTTAAGGATTAATCTATAGAGACATCGAATTGGCTTGTCGAGAAGCCATTTTTTCAAAATAAGCTTGAGTTTGTTGTAACATTTGCTCGCGACTATCTTTACCTTCTTGAGTCAAAGCGGGAACCAAGTTACGAGCCTGCAACGTCATGTGAAGTTGAAGGTCAGCCACATACTCGCTGACATCGTGATGCAGTGAACAAGACGGATATTGTGTCATCTGTGAATGTGAATTCAAAGTGTTCTCCTGGTGGTAAGTCAACTGCAATCGGTAAACACCTCTAGACAGTATCATGCAGAACAGGCTTTCTCGTCAAACGCTTAACGATCTGTAATCCTGAGTCCCAAAGTCGTTTATACTCTGTTACATTTCACTTGGCGACCGTAAACGAGAACCTGATCAACAGAAGACCTACTGGGAATTGCTTCCGGTTGAAAAAATGTTAATAGCCTAGCCCATAGTGGGTAAGCTAAAACAGATTTGAAACCACCTGATGTGTATTCCCTTAAAGATGCAACAGTCAAGTCCTAGCAAGGGTTTGGGATTCTCCCTTCACCTCCGTTAGACTCCTGCTTGATTGTGTTCATTTTTACAATGATCCTTCACAGTATTCACATTTGAACTGTCCACCTGTTCACGAACACGAGTGTTATGGCTAATATTATCGGTGCTGAAGATCCAGATTTACTTGAGGGAACACTTGAGGCTGACCTCATTCAAGGACTAGCAGGGGATGATACCCTGATTGGTTTCCTGGGTAATGATACGCTACAAGGAAACTCAGACAATGACTCGATTCTCGGAAGTCGAGACGATGATCTATTACAAGGGGACGAGGGAAACGACTCTTTATTCGGCGAATTTGGGAATGATACCGTTGAAGGCGGCTTAGGAGACGACTTTTTATTCGGTAACGAAGGCGATGATTTCATCAGTGATATTGGCGGAAGCGATACCCTCTATGGCGGTCAAGGCAATGATACGCTTGTTAACTTAGAAGGCAATGACCAACTATTTGGCGATCTCGATAATGATATCCTCTACACAGGCTTAGGCTTGAATACCCTGACAGGAGGAGCGGGAGCCGACTTATTTGTGATTGGTCGCTCACTCAATGGCGGCTTAACAGATATTATTACTGATTTTCGAGCCGGATTTGATTTAATTGCCTTAACAGATGATTTAGAATTTGAAGATTTAGAATTCGTTCAAACCGGAAACGATACAACGATTATTGATCGCGAAAGTCGGGAAGAATTGGCGATTTTACAAGCCACTCAACGCAATACTCTGATTCGCTCGAACTTTACCAAATCCATCTCGACAATTACTTCTGTCGTGGAGTTTAGTGAACAATCCATTCAAATTCGAGAAAATCAAACTTCTGCTTTTGTAGAAATCGGCATTCAACGGACAGGTTCTCCCCTCAACACCGTTGGCGGAAAATTGTTGCTATCAGAAGCGAATTCTTCGTCTGACGATTTAGACTTGTCCCCTGAAGGAATTGAAGTTATTTTTGCTCCCTTTGAAACCTTCAAACGAGTAACTATTCCTATTAATAACGATGATCAATTTGAAGGAGATGAATCGATTAGTTTGCGGTTAACTGATCCGATTGGCGGCGCCACGATTGGGGAACAGAGCGAATTAGTGGTTAATATTGAAGATGATGAGCGACCCCCTACGCCGACTCCGACACCCACCCCCACACCCACACCCGACGACGATACACTGACTATTCCTCCCACTCCGCCGATTACTGCCTCAACGGTTTCGGTTTCCGTATCACCGACAAACGTTCCAGAAGATCAAGGTCAGGGATTAGTTTATACTTTTAGCCGTTCTAGTGGTTCTCTGTTAACAGGGATTATTGTTGATTTTGCGATCGCAGGAAGTGCTGAGTTAGGAACAGATTATACCGTAACGGGAGCCTTAGAATTTTCCGACGGAGAGGGAACTATTGTTTTTGCACCGAATGAATCTACAACTCAAATAACTCTCACTCCTGTTGCCAATGATATCTTTGAAGCCGATAAAACGATTGAATTAACGATCGCAGAATCGGGAACTTTGTATGAAGCTGATCCAGCAGGTCAGTCCGCCACAGGTACGATTGTCAACGACGATGATCCCCCCGATCCCCCTGTTTACGACTTTAGCAAAGCCGAATTTATTGGGGTTGAAGGCGATCCCGACAATCGGCAACAAGTTGAAATTATTGTTAGTCGCTCGGCGGATGTCGATTTACAGTCACAAGTTGATATTATTTTAACCGATGGCACAGCGATTGAGGGAACCGATTATCAAACTCCGCCTCAGCCAACACCCCTGATCTTTTTACCTGGAGAAACCGAAAAATCGGTATTCGTTGATCTGATTCCCAATACAGAGGAACAACCCTCAAGAAGCCTCAATCTCAGCTTTGATAACTTCCAAATTATTGCAGATGGTAATCCGATTATCGGCGGACAAGTTGGTGTCAATAACCCAGCCGCCACAATCACAATTAACGATGATGACGGCGCCACAACCTACGAGTTTAACAACTCCTTGTTTACAACCTCCGAAGGCGATGTTTTAAACACTGTTGATGATGTCGTTGAAATCATTCGGACAGGACGCCTTGATCCTTCTTCAGTGACGGTAAACTTGCAGGGAATTAATAACGCTTTACCGGGTGTTGACTTTGCCGCAGGGCCAATTACAGTTGATTTTGCAGCGAATCAAACCATTGCAACAGTTCCCATTGAGATCATCGGAAATGTGATTCCGCAGCCGAATAAAACGGTCAGGTTATCGTTAGCCCCTTCTACCGGACAACAGGTTGGGACGGAAAATCCGACGGCTAATTTAATTATTGTTGATGATGACGACATTCCCACCTACGACTTTACCACCAGTCAGTACACAGCCAGTGAAGATGACGGGATAACAGAAGTCGTAACTGTTCTTCGCAGTGGAAATGCCGAGGCGGCGTCCTCGGTGGATGTGGTTCTGACAACGGCAGCATCAGACGGCGCTATACCTGGAGAAGATATTACACCCGAACGAGTTACCGTGAATTTTGCGCCCGGTGAAACCACTCAAACAATACCTCTAGAAATCATAGACGATACGATAGAAGAAGAAGCCGAAGCGGTGAATTTACGCTTGGAAAACTTTGCGCCCCAAGGACAAACAGGTAACACGTTCCCAACTGCGAATTTATCGATTTTAGATAATGATTCGCCTCCAGTTTACAATTTTTCTTTGGCGAATTTCAGCACTGTGGAAGGTAATGCAGTTAATCAAACAACCGTTGTTGAAGTCTCTCGTTCCGGGGAAACTACTAATGCTTCTCGGGTGGATGTGGTTCTGACTCAGCAAACTGCCGAAGCGGGTACTGATTATGTAAACAGCCCGATTACGATTGAGTTTGCTCCGGGTGAAACGACTCAAATCGTACCGATTCAAATTTTAGGTGATGATCGCGTCGAAAGTGATGAAACGCTGGGATTGAGTTTTGACAATTTCATCATTATTGGTAACAATGGTCAGGAAATTGAGGGCGGACGGGCTGGAACGTCGCAACCGCAGTCAGTTTTAACAATAGAAAATGATGATACGGCGACGGTTTCTATTACCGCTATTCAAACTGATGCGATTGAAGCCGATCTGAGTCGAGAAATAGAGGCTCAAAATGGTATATTCCGTATACAGCGATCGCCTGATCCGGTGGGTGAGTTAACCGTTAATTTGACAGTTTCAGGCAATAAACTGTTATTAACTCAGCTATTAACTCAGCCAGAATTTGAGTTGAAAATTGGTGAGGAACCTGTTGAGATAGTGGTTGATGCAGCAACAAATACCGCGACTGCAACGGTAACGCTTCCCAATCAAGCGGCGAGTGTGGATATCACGTTAATTCCCCTTGATGATGATCAAGCTGAAGCTAGTGAATCCCTGACGTTAACGATAGCAGAAATTGACGCTTCTGAATATGTGATTGATTCGGAAGATAACGAAGCAACGGTTACTCTGTTGGCGAATGATACACAAGTCACCCGTTTAACGGATAGCGATCAAATTGACGATGAACAGGCTTATTTTGATGCGGTTGAGGGTTCGTTGCGACAAGCGTTAATTAATGCTGAAAGCTTTTCTGATGCCGATACGATTACCTTTGCTCCTCAAGCTGCTGGTGTTAATACGATTAATTTGGTTGCAGCATTACCCAATATTAACAGTAATATTACGTTTGACGGCCCTGGTGCCAATCGCCTAACGATTCAGCGCGATGTTGAAGAAGCCTTTAACATTTTCACCATCAATGGTGGAATAGTTCAAATTGAAGGTTTAACAATTGCGAACGGATTAGCTGAAGGAACGATAGATGATGCTGAAAATACCACTCAGGGAAGCCGGGGTGGTGCAATTGATATTTCATCGACATCAAGCGTTGTAGTGATAGAAAATAGTGTGATTCAAGGAAGTCGAGCTAATAATGGAGGAGCGATTGCTAACCTAAGCCGTTCATTAACCATTAATAACAGCACAATTACAGATAATACAGGAAGTAATGGTGGAGGTATCCTGAATTTAGGTGGCACAATTCGGATTACTAACAGTACAATTGCTAACAATAATGCTGATTCGGGAGGGGGTATCTTTAACTTTGGTGGATTGACTCTCACGAATAGCACAATTGCTTACAATACTGCTGAAAGCGGTGGTGGAGGTTTGACCAATTTAGAGACAGCTAATCTCAAAAATACCCTGGTTGCAGCTAATAATGCTCCTAATAATCCTGATATTTCAGCAGGAGTAGAGTTTCCCGTTAATAGTGGTGGAAATAACTTAATTGGAAATGCAACAGGTGTTAATGGGTTAACAAATGGACAAAACGGCGATATTGTTGGTGTTGCGCCTGATGCTTTGTTCATCGATACTTTAGCTGATAATGGGGGACTCACTCCAACGATCGCATTATCAACAGGAAGTAGTCCAGCGATTAATGCGGGAGATGCCGAATTTTCGGGCGTATTTACAGTTCCCGGAGCGTTCGATCAACGAGGTGACGGATTCCCTCGAATTGTTAACAATGTGATTGATATTGGGGCGTTTGAGTTCCAAGGTTAACCCATTTGTAGGGGCGCTCTTGCTTGCGCCCTGATATTGCTATAAACCCGGTTTTGCAAATAAACTGGGTTTTCTATTTACCCGAAAAACTGCTATAATATCTTTCAGAATAGACCGAAATCAATACAGTTGTAGTGCTTAAGTTCATTGACCTATTTGCGGGAATAGGGGGTTTAAGATTAGGGTTTGAAAAGGGAATTGAGTCTATTGGTTTGAGGGGAGAATGTGTGTTAGCTAGTGAAATTGATAGCGACGCCAATCAAGTCTATTCTCAAAATTTTCAGCACATTCCCGCCGGAGATATTCGCCAAATTCAATCTTTACCTGAACATGATGTTTTACTCGCTGGTTTTCCTTGTCAGTCTTTTTCCTATGCGGGAAAAAAACAAGGCTTTGGGGAGATTCGCGGAACACTATTTTTTGAAATAATGCGGCTGATTGACACCCATAAACCCAAAGTGTTAATCTTGGAAAATGTGCGGGGTTTAACCACCCATGATAACGGTAAAACTTTAGCGACCATTGAACATGAAATCCAATTAAGAGGCTACAGTTTTTATAAATTTGTTTTAAATAGTGTTAACTTTGGCTTACCTCAAAATCGGGTTCGCGTTTACATGATTGGGGTATTAAACGCATCTCCTCAATTTAACCTGATTTCAGACGTAGGGCCGAAAGATACTCATGCTTATAATGCAGTTCAGCTTAATTCTTATAGTTTAAACGATTTACCACCAAAAGTCAAAGATATTCTCGAAGAAAATCCAGATTCATCGTTTGATTGTTCACCGGAATTTGTACAAGCCTTAAACAAAGTGGTTCAGGGAGATTTTAACAAATTACATGGAGTTAGATTAATTGACTATCGGGGTGGAAATTCTATTCATTCTTGGGAATTGGGTTTGCGAGGAGAATGTAGCGAAGATGAAATCAATTTAATGAATTTACTGATAACGGAAAGACGCCAGAAAAAATTTGGCAAACATCAAGATGGTAAACCGTTAAATTTTGAACAAATTGCTAGTTTTTTTAAACATCCGAATCTCCCCAAAATATTAGAGTCTCTTGTCAAAAAGCGTTATTTACAAATGACCAACGGACAATATAAACCCGTTTCAGGTAACTTCTCTTTTGAAGTTTATAAATTTCTCGATCCAGAGAAAGTATCTGTCACCTTAGTCGCGAGTGATGCGAATCGAATTGGAGTTTATCACAATAATAGAGTTCGTCGAATTACGCCTAGAGAAGCCGCCCGTTTACAGGGATTTCCCGATAGCTTTCAACTTCATTCTAATCCCAAAAAAGCCTTTTATCAATTGGGAAACTCAGTAAGTATTAATGTAATTACCGCTATTACTCAAGATGTCATATCGATCATCTGGAACAATTCAATGCAGAATATTACCTGTAATATCATGTCCGGTTGAACAGTTATAAATAAACGACAGAGGAGTCAGGAGTCAGGAGTCAGGAGTCAGGAGTCAGGAGGAAATCAAGAAGAAGAAAGAGGAGGATTATGAGAAAGTTTTTTATCACTAATTATCCGGACATGATATAGCAGAAATCAGGAGACAGGAGACAGAATTGAAACCTTTATCATAAAAGGATTTGACAGAAAAACAGTGTCCTAATCAACTCTTTCTCTGCTATATAACACAATTATAACTTGGTTCAGGAGATAAAATTTCTATTGAGCAAAATTCAAACCCTAAAAAACATCCTGATCTATTATAATGTAATTAAAGTCACAGCAATTTTCCCCCCAAAACAAACATCAACATCGGTTTCAGGCGTGCGTTGGCGTTGGCTGTAATTCCCAATATAAAAATAATCTTCCCCTTCTACTTTATAATCAATCGGTAACGGTTTTGTAGACGGTTGACAAAAGACCATTTCCGGTTCGGGTGCGTCCGGTTCAAGATAGGGAAAATTCACATTCCAAAAACTTCCGGGTTCTAAAGGACGGTTCAATAAGTCTTTTAAAACAATTTGACTCCAGCTTGTTGTTTGTTCCCAGTTAACAGGTCTTCCCCCTTTTCTATATTGAGAAAGCGCAATTCCACGAATTCCATGAAAAGCCGCTTCTCTCACCGCCGCAACCGTACCCGAAATATACACATCTATGCCTAAATTTCCCCCTGAATTAATACCTGAAAGCACCCAATCAATTTGGGGACAAAAATGAGTAATTGCCAGACGAATACAGTCAGCCGGAGTCCCCGCAACAGCGTATTCAGTATCACAACGATGTTCAACATGAATGGGTGATTTTGTTGTTACTTTATGACCACAACCGGATACTTCTTGTTGGGGGGCGACAAATATTCCTTGATGGTTAATTGCTTCAGATAATGCGCGAATACCGGGTGCATCAATACCATCATCATTGGTGAGTATAATCGTCATGTTTAATTTTAGCAAGTAGATTTTTAAAACTCTACAGATAATCTTAAGTTAATATTGCGCTTTTTCTAAATTTTTTTGGGGTAGCCAAATTAGTGCCAAAATGCCGCGACTGACCCTCAACTCAGAACTATCGAGAAAAGCCATCGTAGCTCTATTGTAGAACAGTTAGCACAGCACTCAATAGTCGGATTCGGTATAATACGAAGTAGAATCAATCTAGAGCGTTTAACCATTCAGTTTTCTAAAATTCATGGTACAATCGATTCAAACTCTGACCCTGCAAGAATTTCTAAAGCAGCCAGAAACTAAACCTGCTTGTGAATATATTGACGGAGATATTATTCAAAAACCAATGCCACAAGGAGAACACAGTGCAATTCAAACTGAGTTAGCAACTGCAATTAATGCTTCTCTCAAACAACAACGAATTGCCAGAGCATTTTGCGAACTTCGCTGTACGTTTGAAAATCGTTCAATTGTACCCGATATTTCGGTTTTTACTTGGGAAAGAATTCCCCGACAAGAAAATGGTCGAGTTGCCAATACTTTTCCCATTCCACCCGACTGGATGATTGAGATTCTCTCTTCCGATCAAAGTCAAACAAAAGTCACAAAAAAGATTTTATATAGTCTAAAATATGGAACCCAAATGGGATGGTTAATTGATCCGGAGGATTTATCTATATTTGTACATTTACCCGAGCAAGCGACAACTTTTTATGATCAACCCACAGCCGAATTACCCGTACCTGAATTTGCCAAAAGTTTTAAAATAACCGTACAAAACTTATTTGACTGGTTGCTAGAGTAAGAAATTAACTCTTAACGAACCTAACCGGATGGAACCCATTTCAAAAAACAGCGATTTCCTTGTTTTTCCATAATTTCTGCACCCAAACAAAGATTTGTTTTCGCCCCGTCCAACCCGTCCTCGTCATTGTCAAAGAAACCGGGTTTTTGGGGTTTACCTGACGGAAAATATTTTTTCTAATTAAACTTGTGCGGTTTCAGTGATTGTAGTATTAGTTAATTGTAGCGGTGAATTTGCCCTGACAGCCCGAAACATTCCAAACCGACAAAGACCCGTCCCAAACGCTAACCGCATCAACAACAAAGTCGGGACTTCTCGCAAAGATTTAATAAAACCCGAGAAACCAAAACTCACTAATCCCTGGGGTCTGGCGATTCCTTGCCAAATCGAATCGAACCAAGAAGGTAGGGTTTGTTTTGTCCAATCTGCGGTGCTTACCTGCCCTTCTACAAGCCCCGTTTCAGCTAATAGTTCGGAAAAGCCTTCTATACTCGAAAAAGCCGGATGTGACCATTGATCGAGGAGTTGACGCATCACAGGTTTTTCCCAAACATTAAGCGGAATTTGCCGATCATCGCGTTGATTCCAGTCAGCCACAACCAACACGCCACCCGGTTTGACGACTCGCAGGAGTTGATGCTAAATTTCAAGTCGATGATGCAATGGCGCTGTCTTTCCCCGATGCGAGTTTTGATGTAGTATGGTCTGTTGAGGCTGGCCCCCATATGCCGGATAAAGCGATTTTTGCTAAAGAGTTGCTGCGAGTCGTCAAACCGGGTGGCGTGTTGGTTGTGGCTGACTGGAATCAACGCGATGATCGGCAAATTCCGCTTAATGTTTGG
>NZ_LATL02000231.1:0-7674 GCF_000972705.2 Limnoraphis robusta CS-951
ATGTCAGGAGTTGGTTTAACTGCTTCTGGAATGGGCTTAACGACTTCTGGTGTTGGCATCGGACAAATGATGTCAGGAGTTGGTTTAACTGCTTCTGGAATGGGCTTAACGACTTCTGGAGTTGGCATCGGACAAATGATGTCTGGTGTTGGTTTAACTGCTTCTGGAATGGGCTTAACGACTTCTGGTGTTGGTATCGGTAAGTCGATGTCAGGAGTTGGTTTAACGACTTCTGGAGTTGGTATCGGACAAATGATGTCAGGTGCGGGTATCGGACAAATGATGTCAGGAGTTGGTTTAACGACTTCAGGTATCGGACAAGTGATGTCAGGTGCGGGTATCGGACAAATGATGTCAGGAGTTGGTTTAACTGCTTCTGGAATGGGCTTAACGACTTCAGGTGTTGGCATCGGACAAATGATGTCAGGAGTCGGTTTAACTGCTTCTGGAATGGGTTTAACGACTTCAGGTGTTGGCATCGGACAAATGATGTCAGGAGTTGGTTTAACGACTTCTGGAGTTGGTATCGGACAAATGATGTCAGGAGTTGGTTTAACGACTTCTGGAGTTGGTATCGGACAAATGATGTCAGGAGTTGGTTTAACTGCTTCTGGAATGGGTTTAACGACTTCTGGTGTTGGTATCGGACAAATGATGTCAGGAGTCGGTTTAACTGCTTCTGGAATGGGTTTAACGACTTCTGGTGTTGGCATCGGTAAGTCGATGTCGGGAGTTGGTTTAACTGCTTCTGGAATGGGCTTAACGACTTCTGGTGTTGGCATCGGACAAATGATGTCTGGTGTTGGTTTAACTGCTTCTGGAATGGGTTTAACGACTTCTGGTGTTGGCATCGGACAAATGATGTCTGGTGTTGGTTTAACTGCTTCAGGTATCGGACAAGTGATGTCAGGTGCGGGTATCGGACAAATGATGTCTGGTGTTGGTTTAACTGCTTCTGGAATGGGTTTAACGACTTCTGGAGTTGGCATCGGTAAGTCGATGTCAGGAGTTGGTTTAACTGCTTCTGGAGTTGGTATCGGACAAATGATGTCTGGTGTTGGTTTAACTGCTTCTGGAATGGGCTTAACGACTTCTGGAGTTGGCATCGGTAAGTCGATGTCAGGAGTTGGTTTAACGACTTCTGGAGTTGGTATCGGACAAATGATGTCTGGTGTTGGTTTAACTGCTTCTGGAATGGGTTTAACGACTTCAGGTGTTGGTATCGGTAAGTCGATGTCAGGAATGGGCTTAACTGCTTCTGGAATGGGTTTAACGACTTCTGGTGTTGGCATCGGACAAATGATGTCAGGAGTTGGTTTAACGACTTCTGGAGTTGGTATCTCTCAACGGATGTCAGGAATGGGCTTAACTGCTTCTGGAATGGGTTTAACGACTTCTGGTGTTGGCATCGGACAAATGATGTCAGGAGTTGGTTTAACTGCTTCTGGAATGGGCTTAACTGCTTCTGGAATGGGTTTAACGACTTCTGGTGTTGGCATCGGACAAATGATGTCAGGAGTTGGTTTAACTGCTTCTGGAATGGGCTTAACTGCTTCTGGAGTTGGTATCGGTAAGTCGATGTCAGGAGTTGGTTTAACGACTTCTGGAATGGGCTTAACTGCTTCTGGAATGGGCTTAACTGCTTCTGGTGTTGGTATCTCTCAACGGATGTCAGGAGTTGGTTTAACTGCTTCTGGAATGGGCTTAACGGCTTCTGGAATGGGCTTAACTGCTTCTGGAATGGGCTTAACTGCTTCTGGAATGGGCTTAACTGCTTCTGGTGCGGCTATCACTCAACGGATGTCAGGAATAGGCATAACGGCTTCAGGGGCGGCTATCAGCGAACGGATGTCCGGCGTGGGTATGAGTATGTCCGGTGCGGGTTTAACGGCTTCTGGTGCAGGTATCAGTATGTCGGGTTATGGAATGGGTTTAACCATGTCCGGTATTGGAATGTCGGGTGTGGGTATGGCGGCTTCAATACCTCCTGTCCGTCCCCGTAAGTTCTGGTTAGTTGCGGATGCAGAATTAATCATTTACGGCGCAACCGAACCTGATGCTGTTGTGACTATTGGCGGACGACCCATTAAACTGAATTCAGATGGTACCTTCCGCATTCAAGTTTCTTTCCCCGATGGTATGATTGACTATCCGATTATGGCGGTGGCTTCTGATGGTGAACAAACTCGTTCTATTCACATGAGTTTTAACCGTGAAACCCCAGAACGTCGCACCAATACGAAGGAAGAAGCGGTTCTAGAATGGATTGGTTAATGGTTAATTTGCGATTAATCTAAATCTAATCGTTTCAAAAAAACATAGCCCCTCGATCAAGTCGAGGGGTTTTGATTGCTAATTTAGAGAGAACAAAAAATGCAGAATCAAGAATTTTTCAGCACTTTATTAACCCGTCGCAGGTTCAACACATCGCTGATATTTTTAATTTGAACACAAGTATGTTCAAGTTGATCGCGATCGCAAATTTCTATCCCTAATTCAATCAGTGCAGGTGCATCTCGGAAAGTTTTCACTTGAGCGCTACACACATTCACGTTATTATCTTTTAGGCGGGATAAGATATCATTCAACACACCCACGCGATCAAACACTTCGATTTGAATTTTCACGCGATAGGTTTGAGGACGACTCCCGTTTTGGGCTACCGGATTCCAACTCACCGGAACTAAGCGATCGCCAGAGACTTTATTAACATTTTCACAACCCTGTCGATGAATGGAAATTCCCCGGATTCGAGTCACGACACCAATAATCGGTTCACCGGGAATGGGACTACAACAACCCGCAATTCCATACAACAACCCCTCAACTCCAGCTATGGGTGATTTACTCGAGGAAGGCGTCGGACAAGTCGGAGGAATCATGTTAGCGAGTTGGAGATTCGTCTGAGATTCTTCTAGAGAAGCTTCTTGAATCTGAGTTTGACCTTTCACCGCATCTCGCAGTCGATTCACCACATGATTTAAAGTCACTTCGCCGTATCCCAAAGCGGCTAATAAATCATCAACAGCGTGGTAATTACATCGTTGGACAACGGTTTGCATGGCTTCGGATTTTAGGAGTGATTCAAAGCCATTTTTACCCATTTCTTTTTCGAGTAAATTTCGACCTCTATCAATATTTTCGTCCCGATGCGATCGCTTGTACCATTGACGAATCCTGTTTTTAGCCGTGCTAGTTTTGACAAAATTCAGCCAATCTAAACTCGGATGACAATTTTTTTGAGTGAGAATCTCAATAATATCTCCATTCTTTAATACCGTATCTAGCGAAACAATCCGATCATTGACTTTCGCCCCTTTACAATGGTTGCCAATTTCAGTATGAATCCGATAGGCAAAATCGACCATTGTTGAACCTTGAGAAAGAACCACGACATCCCCTTCTGGAGTGAAGACATAGACATCTTCATCAAATAAGTTATTCTTGACACTTTCTAAATATTCATTGGCATCTTTGAGATCATTTTGCCACTCTAATAATTGCCGCAACCAAGTAAATTTATCATCCGCACTACTAATCTTCGTATAACTCGATCCACCCGTTTCTTTATACTTCCAATGGGCGGCAATCCCGTATTCAGCAATATGGTGCATTTCTACGGTGCGAATTTGCACTTCAACCGGACGTCCTGTACTCCCAATTACGCCTGTATGTAGCGATTGATAGCGATTCGGTTTGGGTAAACCAATATAATCTTTAAACCGACCGGGAATCGGACGAAAAGCGTCATGGACAATCGCTAAAGCCCGATAGCATTCTTCTTTTGTTTCGACGATTACCCGCAGGGCGGCTAAATCATAAATTTCGTGAAATTGCTTTTGACGGTGGTGCATTTTACGATAAATGCCATAAAGATGCTTAGGTCGTCCTGTAACTTCATAACATTTGATTCCCGCCTGATCCAATTGATCTCTCAATAAATCCGCGATTTCTGCTAATTTTTCTTCGCGAATATTTCGTTTATCTGCAACTAAAGATTGGATTTCTCGATAAGCCTCTGGTTCTAAATATTTGAAGGATAAATCTTCTAATTCCCACTTCAGTCTACCTATCCCCAATCGATGGGCGAGAGGAGCAAATATTTCTCGAGTTTCTAGAGCAATACTACGGCGTTTATGATCGGCTAAAAACTCTAGGGTTCTCATATTATGAAGTCGATCTGCTAACTTGACGACGATCACCCGAATATCTTTTGCCATTGCCAAAAACATCCGGCGAAAGTTTTCGGCTTGACGTTCAGTTTTATTGGAAAAATTGAACTTTGAGAGTTTGGTTACGCCTTCTACAAGCTGTCGAACTTCTGAGCCAAAATGAGCTTCTATTTCATCGGGTGTAACTTCCGTATCTTCAATGACATCATGTAGAAATCCTGCGGCAATTACTGTCCCTTCACAGCCTAAATAACGCAATAATCCCGCCACCGCAATCGGATGATTAATATAAGGTTCTCCTGATTTGCGATACTGTCCTTCGTGTAATTTATAAGCAAATTCAAAGGCTCGGCAAACAATATCACTATCAGGACATGACTGATCAGAACAGGAATTGTTAGTGTGATATTTATCCAAACACTGTTGTAACCAATCTGGGATCACGCAGTCGGAGTTGATTGAGGTTGTTAGAGTCCGAGTGTTCATGGCAGTTAAACCTAAGAATTACTGATAAAAAGTCCAAACTCGCAAGCTACATAGATCTTGTCTTTTTGATGCCAAAATAAAGGGGAGTAGAACCTAATAGCAAGTGCTTTTGTCTTGCTGATCTTGCAGCCGGCTTGAATTTCAAGTACAAACAATGACTGAGTTGCTCTTCTTCCGCCTCTGGGCGTTAGCAAAGCATCCTCAGCAAAGATTGAAGTTTAGAGCAGTTTTCCCCTACTCTAGTAACAAGTACAAGATAGCTATCTCCCCCTGATGGGGTAAGCTAGCTGTGATGATCGATGAAGTTACCCGTTGTCAGTTCTCTTCAATCAGTTCTGGTGTGTGGACTGATCTTGAGTCTGTCTATCCCCGTTTCCCCTATCTGACAAACTGGGAGAGTTTTCATTTCTCTCAGTGGTAGTGATAACTCTTTCTTCATCTGTTTTTAGGTGAGTCAGTCTATTTGAGTCAGCGAACTTGGTATAACCACACCACTGTATTTGCTTGATGCTAACTCACCTCAGTTAGCGTTGTATGGGGGTTTTAACGCCTAGAGATGTTGCCAAATCGGGCTTTCGTCTCTAGGGGGTTGTAAGCGGAATTTGCCTAATCTTAAGATTTTAAAGCTTTAACCTTTGGTTAATATTGACAGTATATACGAATTTCTTAACATTATGTTACCTGAACAGCATCGTCTAGCGATCGCTCAACTCCAACAAACCCTCGAACACCTACAAACTCAGTTAACCGAGGTTAATCTGGAAAAAGCTACCCTGACTGCTGCTTTCAGACAAGCCCAACAGCTTTTTGAGAATATCCTTCAGTGCGGTGATCAGGATGTAGACCCCTCGCTGGTATCACCCCTACAATCTTATCTAACCGAAATTCACAAACAGATGCGACTGTTGGAGATGGATTTTCGCTTTCTCCAAACTTCTCGTCAGAATACCACCCTACAAGCCAGACAAACTCAAATGCGATCGCGTATTGCTACCCTAATCCGTTATTGTATGTCTTTATTAGACAAATAACTAGCATTGACGAATGAAGTCTCTATCTAATTTTAGCACATACAGAATCCTGTCTGTCGGATTTGTTATTTTTGGTATTTTGGTGCGTCTGGTTCAATACCTGAATAATCGTTCTTTATGGTTTGATGAAGTAAACTTAGCATTAAACATCGTTAACCTTTCCTATTTACAGTTACTCAGTCCCCTCGATTATAACCAAGCTGCACCTCCCGGTTTTTTGTGGATTGAAAAGTTATCAATTCAAGTTTTGGGGAACAACGAATATGCACTGAGACTTTTTCCTTTTTTAGCGGGAATTGTCTCTCTGATTGCTTTATTTTTATTCGCTGAACGGTATGCGTCTCAATGGGCTGCACTTCTGGCGATCGCCTTATTTTCAAGTTTACCCTATATTGTTTATTATGGCACGGAACTGAAGCAATATTCTAGCGATATTATGATTGCTTTATTGTTGAGTTTATTGCTTGTTCCTTTCCGCTACAAAATTCTAAACAAACGTCTAGTTTTAGTGTTTTCTCTTGTTGGCGTCATTGCCATTTGGATTTCTCATCCGGCTATTTTTACTCTGGGAGGACTTGAACTGGCTTATTTTATTACCGCACCTCATCAACAGCGTAAACCTATTTTATTGAATCGAATCCCCGTTTATTTGACTTGGCTAGTCAGTTTTAGTTTACTCTATTTTTTGACAATTACCAATACAATGAATAACGATAATCTCGTTAAATATTGGCAACCTAGCTATCCTCAATCTATTTTCGATATCCTTTGGTTACTCGATGCTTTTGGTCGATTTTTCTATAGACCTCTTGGTTTTATTGGAATAATCGATGGCTTTGCTATTTTAGCTTTTATTATCGGTTGTGTTGCTTGCTATCGTCGAAATAGAATTTTATTGATAACGTTAATTTCCCCAGTTCTTGCGACTTTAGCGGCAAGTTATTTACAAAAATATCCCTTTAGAGAACGTTTGGTTTTATTTCTAACACCATTTTTTCTAATTTTAATTGCAGAAGGAGTCGTTTTTCTCATCTCTCAAAAACACTCACAACAAAAATGGGTTAGGCTGTTGGGTTCAGTTGTATTAATTGCCTTATTAACTCATCCTTTAATTCATTCCAGTCGATTAATTTTTCAGCCGGAACTCAAACAAGAAGTTCGACCTATAATAGAATATATTAAGTCAAATCAACAACCGGGCGATCAAATTTATGTCTATTTTCAAGGCGTCAGTCACATGAAATATTACGCCCCAAAATTCGGTTATTCTCCCAGTGATTATGTTTTAGGTGCCTATGAACTTCCCCGAAAAAGGAAAATTTTACCTGCTGACTGGGAACGATACCAACAAGAATTTGAACCGTTTAGAGGTCAAAAACGAGTTTGGATACTCTTTAGAGTTGATGAGGTTGAAGAAAACACTTTATTGTCTTATCTTAATACAATTGGTCGCCAAGTAGAGATTTATAAACAAAAAGGAGCGTTTGTCTGTTTGTATGATTTTAGTTAATAAATTCTCTACTGTAGTTTAGACTAAAAATTGAATAATAACTCAATACTTATCAACTTTGATAATTATTCTAACAGCGATCGCCACTTTTTAAAAAAGACAAAAGGCAGTTTACACTTTACAGTAACCCGTTATCCGTTATCATCTTTAAATCGGCAGGAGACCCCCGCCATAAGTTTACGTTGGCGATAGGAGGAATGCCACTCCGCTAAAATTTACAACTCTGCTACACTCAGATGAGTATAATAGAGCCATGACACAAGCAATTACGGTTAAATGCAAGCTGATAGCCCCACCAGACTTGACCGAGCGGGTCAACGAAACTCTGGCGGGATTTTCCGATGCCTGCAACCGCATATTGCAAGTGGCAAAAGAAAACAACTGTTGGAACACCACCAAACTGCACCATCTGGTTTACAAGCCAGTCAAAGAAGCGACGGGACTGAAAGCCAATCACGTTTGTCAGGCAATCAGA
>NZ_LATL02000231.1:7684-17454 GCF_000972705.2 Limnoraphis robusta CS-951
GACCAAACAAATTCACAAGTTTCGACCCACCAGTATTAGCCTTGATATTCGGACGTTCAAATATATTGAATCCGAGCAGAAAGTAGGCGTAACACTGAAATCGGGGCGTGTGAATTTTGACTTGAAAATTGGCGGCTATCAAATCGCTTTGCTTCGAGGTCAATCTCCCACAAGTGCCACTCTTTCTAAGAGCAGAAATGGCAACTATTACATCAATATTGTTGTAGAAGTTCCCACTCAACCCAAAAATCAAACGCCGAAGGTTTTGGGAGTAGATTTGGGAATTCGCGATATTGCAACTACTTCCACCGGAAAATCCTGGGATGGTGAGAAATTGAGAGAAACCCGAAGTAGGTTTGTTCGCGTTCGCGCCTCGATACAATCCAAACGCACCAAAAGCAGTAAACGCCTGCTCAGGAGGCTTTCCGGGAAGGAATCGAGGTTTCAAAAATGGGTCAATCACAACATCAGTAAACAGCTTATTGAAGTTGCTCAACAGCTTAATTCTGCAATTGCTTTTGAAGATTTGTCGGGCATTCGGCTGAGAACAAAAGTTAGAAAGAAAACCCTCACCGAAATCAACCGATGGGCTTTCTATCAGTTGCGCTTGTTCACCGAATACAAAGCTCGTATTGCCGGAGTTGATGTAATTTTGGTTGACCCGAGATACACATCTCAGACCTGTTCGATATGCCACCACGTTCACCCCGAGAAAGGCAAGTCCTATCGGAATGGCAAGCATTTTAAATGCGGTTTCTGTGGTTTTGAACATGACGCTGATGTTAACGGAGCGTTGAATATTGCTCAGTTAGGGGCTGTTGTAAACCAGCCGGAAATCTCGACCTATTCTTGTCAATTAGAGGGGCAACTTTTGTTGTTTCCTGATGGGGTGGGTTAGGGATAGAGCCTCTGCCAAAAGCTTTGCGTTGGCGATGGGTAGTTTACTAGTCACTGTTCCCTGCTATAAATGAATTTTAACCTGCCATTCCCCATGTCTGAGCCTCTTTTTTGCGTCGAACATCTCCGAGTCGCCTACCCCAGTCGCAGCAACAAACCGACTTGGGCGGTTGATGATGTTTCCTTTACCCTCAAACCCGGAGAAAAGTTGGGGTTGGTGGGTGAGTCGGGTTGCGGAAAATCCACCTTGGGGCGGGCTGCGATGCGTTTGCTTCCTGCGTCTACACAAATTGAAGGGCGAGTCATGTTTGGGGGACAGTCGGTGTTTGAGATGAACCCCAAGCAGTTAAGAGGCTTTCGGGGTGAGGCGGTGGCGTTGGTGTTTCAAGATCCGATGACTCGTCTTGATCCGTTGATGACCATTGGTGAACATTGTATCGAAACCTTGAACGCTCATCAACCTCAACTTTCTCGTTCACAAGCCAAAGAAAAAGCGATTCAAACATTAGAATCCGTGAAAATTCCGGCAAGTCGTTGGTCGCAATATCCCCATGAATTTAGTGGGGGAATGAGACAACGGGTAGCGATCGCCTTAGCGTTACTTCTTGACCCCAAATTAATTGTCGCTGATGAACCCACTACCAGTTTAGATGTTACCATCTCGGCTCAAATTTTGCAAGAATTAACGCGATTGTGTGAGGAACGAGGAACAGCAATTTTGTTGATTTCCCATGATTTAGCAATGGTGGGGGAATATTGCGATCGCATGGCGGTGATGTATGGCGGAAAAATGGTTGAAATGAATTCAACGTCCCAAATTTTACAACAGCCTCAACATGAATATACGCGATCGCTTTTGGATGCGGCTTTACATTTGCAAGCGATTGAAGAAAGTTTAGAAAATACTCTTTTTCTTGAGAAAACGACTAAGCCGTTATTACAAGTCAGAGATTTACAACAATATTATAGCTTAGAATCCAATTCAATTCAACAGCTTTTTACAGGCAAAAAAACAGCCATTAAAGCAGTAGACGGGGTGAGTTTAGACCTCTATCCGGGTGAAATATTAGGGCTTGTTGGAGAGTCTGGTTGTGGAAAAAGTACCCTATCTCGGAGTATTTTACAGTTAGTTCGTCCAACAGCAGGAACCGTTGAATTTACAGGGATAGAATTAACCACATTATCGCTTCCACAAGTTCGTTCTTATCGCCGTCAAATGCAGATGGTATTTCAAGATCCTCTGGCTTGTTTAAATCCAATGATGACGATTGGAGAGGCAATTTCTGATCCGCTTTTTATTCACAAACTCGCCACACCAGAAGCGGCAAAAATTCAAGTTATAGCGATGTTAGAACGAGTGGGGTTAACCCCTGCATCCGAGTATTATGAACGTTATCCCGGTGAATTATCCGGTGGACAACAACAACGAGTTGCTATTGCCAGAGCGTTAATTACTCGTCCTCAATTAATCATTTGTGATGAACCTGTAAGTATGCTAGATGCGAGTGTTCAATCCCAAGTTTTAGCCTTGATGTTAGAATTGAAAGAAGAATTTAATTTAACCTATTTGTTTATTACCCATGATCTTTGGGTAGCCCGATATTTATGCGATAGAATTGCCGTAATGAATGCTGGAAAAATAGTAGAAATAGGTTTAACTGAAGCTATTTTTAATTGTCCTCAACATCCCTACACCCAAACTCTTTTGAAGGCAGCACCTTTATTAGCTAGTTCTACCAATTTCTAATGATTTTAAATGATAAAAACACTGACTTTAACCTCTAACTCTCTTTTTAACCCCCACCAACCTCCCCATCCCTCCGCCTATATCCTTCAGATAGGCTTCGCCAACGGCACCTCCCTTAGAAAGGGAGGGAGGAGGAGGCTATTAGTTCCCTCCTAGTTCCCTCTCATTTCAGGACAGGTTAAAACAAAATTATAGAAAAATGGTATAACAATGAAAGGATCTCTTGAATTAATCTGCTGTACAGTTACCCTGAAAACCAACAAATACAGTTAGGGTTCACTCATGTACTGGAGTTGAAAAATTGTCACCGAAATCATCGAAAACCACTCATCCTTTGACTCGTCTGTTACAATACGCTCATCCTTACCGGATGCAAATATTTCAGGCGACAATTTGTTCTATTTTAAATAAACTATTTGATTTAGCGCCGCCTGTTTTAATTGGTGCTGCCGTTGATGTTGTCGTGAACCAACAAGATTCATTTATCGCCCAATGGGGAGTCGAAAATGTCGTCGCCCAACTCTGGGTATTATCGCTGTTAAGTTTAATTATATGGGGCTTAGAATCAGCTTTTGAATACGCCTATGAACTCCTCTGGCGAAACTTAGCCCAAACCCTTCAACATGATTTGCGTTTAGATGCTTATAGCCATTTACAAGAACTCGAATTAGCCTATTTTGAAGAACGCAGTACCGGAAGTTTGATGTCAATTTTAAATGATGATATCAACCAGTTAGAACGGTTCTTAAATTTTGGTGCGAATGAAATTTTGCAAGTGGTAACAACTGTTATTTTAGTGGGAGGTGGGTTTTTTATTCTCGCTCCAAATGTGGCTTGGTTTGCCATGTTACCCATGCCTTTTATTATTTGGGGATCAATGGTATTTCAAAAACGTCTCGCCCCTCGTTATGCAGAAGTGAGAGAACGAGTTAGCTGGTTAAATGGTCAGTTATCCAATAATTTAAGCGGCATTACAACGATTAAAAGTTTTACATCAGAAGACTATGAAACTGGACGAATTACCGAACAAAGTGAAGCCTATCGACAGAGTAATAAACGAGCGATTAAACTGTCTTCTGCTTTTGTTCCCTTAATTAGAATTGCAATTTTCTTTGGGTTTATTGCAACATTATTATTAGGAGGAATGGAAGCCCTAGCCGGACGTTTAGCCGTAGGAACTTATAGCGTTTTAGTGTTTATTACCCAACGTTTATTATGGCCGTTAACGCGACTGGGAGAAACCTTTGATCAGTATCAACGGGCGATGGCTTCCATTAACCGAGTGATGAATTTATTAGATACATCTATTGAAACTCATCCGGGAGATATTCCCCTTCCAGTCAGTCAGGTTAGGGGAGAAATAGACATCAAAAATATTACCTTTGCCTACAATAATCGAGTTCCAGTTATCGAAGATTTATCTCTGAAAATACCAGCCACTAAAACCATTGCAATTGTCGGGGCGACAGGTTCAGGAAAAAGTACATTAGTGAAATTATTACTTCGACTCTATGAAATTCAATCAGGAATAATTACCCTTGATGGGATTGAAATTAATCGAATTCAATTAAAAGATTTACGTCAAGCCATCGGTTTAGTGAGTCAAGATGTTTTTCTGTTTCACGCTACCGTTGCTGAAAATATTTCCTATGGAACTTTTGATGCGTCTTTACCTGAAATTATCGCCGCCGCGCAAGTGGCAGAAGCCGATAATTTTATTCAAAAATTACCCCAAGGGTATGATACAATTGTTGGAGAACGAGGACAAAAATTATCCGGCGGACAACGACAACGCATAGCCATTGCGAGAGCCGTGTTAAAAAATCCACCTATATTAATATTAGATGAGGCGACCTCTGCCGTCGATAACGAAACAGAAGCCGCCATTCAGCGATCGCTCGAATATATTACCCAAAATCGAACAACCATTGCGATCGCCCATCGCCTGTCAACCGTGAGGAATGCAGATTGTATTTACGTCATGGATCAGGGAAAATTAGTAGAATGGGGGCGACACGAACAATTATTAGAAACACCAGGAATTTATGCAAGTTTGTGGCGGGTACAATCTGGATTAACAGTGAACAGTGACCAGTGACCAGTTACCAGTAAAAACCGTTTTCAGTTAACAGTTTTTTCCCGACTCCCAACTCCCGACTTTTGCCTCTTGCAATTCGCGCCTATTGCCTTCTAATTAGAGAGTCGCAAAGTAGATGCACCAATACAATGCTAAGTGTCTCAAAACCTAATTTTAAAAGCTTAGATTCACTCCTCATTGTCGGTATTTTTGCGTTGTCTCCAGTTAATTCCCAGTCGCTTGAGATAGTCCCAACCCCTTTGGGGCCAGACGTGTTGGCGACCAGTTTTTTGAGCAATCCATTCGGCGACTTTCGGGCCTGACCAGGCACCCCCATCAGGGGGAGGGCTTTGTAAAGCCTCTTTGAGTTCCTGCTGCTGCGCCAAGCTTAACAAAGAGCGAGCAACAGGGGGTTGGCGATCACGGCTACGGTTCCTGACAGAACAGGGGCCTTCGCGGTTATAGCGCCGAATAATCTCCTTAGAATAGTCGTAGTTCAAGCCTACAACCTCGGCGGCTCGTTTAATAGTCCAGCCACCCGCGACGAGCTGAAGCAAGTGCCATCGACGCGCTTCGGTAGTATCCCTCGCTTGTCGGTAACGCACTTTCAGGTCTTCAGTCGTGAGATGGGGTTCTAGATGAGCTTTTGGTGGCATCCTCCTCTCGCATCACATCCGGAACGTTAATCGATCTATCCAAGTTCTGCAAACAATTCCGGAGTGAATCCGAGAGAGATATGAAATTCTTATCAAACAAAAACCATTCATCAGGGGTTTTTGCGCTTAGGAGGCGGAGAAACAGTGACCAGTAACCAGTTATCAGTGACCAGTGGGGACAGTTATCAGTGACCAGGGCTTGCCTTGCGACGGGCGCGGTTTCCGGCGAGACTTAGTTCGCAATCTTAGCAAAGTTCGCAAGAGAGTGACCAGTGACAAGTGACCAGTTAGCAGTTAAAGACTTCCCCTATTGCCTGTTGCCTATTGCCTATTGCCTATTGCCTATTGCCTATTGCCTTTTGCCTTTTGCCTTTTGCCTCTTGCCTTTTGCCTTTTGCCTTTTGCCTTTTGCCTTTTGCCTGTTGCCTGTTGCCTGTTGCCTGTTGCCTGTTCACTGATGACTGTAAACTGTCTTAAACCTTCACAGGTTCCTCTAACATCAATTTTGAGCGTTTTACCAGTTCAGGAACGTCTATTGGATATTTTCCGGTAAAACAAGCCGAACAGAAATTCTGAGGGTCTTCGTGAGTCGCTTGTAACATTCCTTCCCAACTCAGATAAGCCAACGAGTCCACCCCAATATGTTCGGAAATCTCCTCAACCGACTTCTTCGCCGCAATCAATTGATCTTGGCTATCAGTATCAATCCCGTAGAAGCAAGGATGAGTCACAGGAGGAGAAGAAATTCTCATGTGAACTTCTGTCGCCCCTGCATCTCGCAACGCTTTAACAATCTTACGGCTGGTGGTTCCTCGCACAATAGAATCATCCACCATAATCACTCGCTTTCCTTCCAAAACATCTTTTAGAGGATTCAGTTTCATGCGAATACCCGACTCTCGCATTCCCTGAGTCGGTTGAATAAACGTGCGACCCACATAACGATTTTTGATCAATCCTTCCATGTAGGGTATATTAGATTCTTGAGAAAAGCCAATCGCCGCCGGAATACCAGAGTCGGGAACCCCAATTACTAAATCCCCATCAATATAGGACTCTTTGGCTAAGACTCGACCAATTCGCATTCGATAACTGTAGAGACTTTCTCCCTCCATTTGGCTATCGGGTCGGGCAAAATAGATCATTTCAAACACACAAAGTTTTCGAGAGGCTTGTTGTTGCCATTGAATTGACTGTAATCCGTCTTCAGTAATCCAAACCATTTCACCCGGTTGAACTTCTCGCAAAAATTCAGCACCGATAATATCTAAACCGCAGGTTTCAGACGCCAGAACGTATCGAGTCGGGTTGTTGTCTAAAGTGCCAATCACCAAAGGACGAATCCCATGAGGATCACGTACACCCATCAATCCCACAGGGGTACCAATCGCTAAACTAAATGCTCCTTCGCACATTTTAAAGGCACTTTGACAAGCGTCTAACCAGTCCTTACCCGAATCAACTTCAGAAGCGATCGCCAGAGCAATTAATTCTGTATCTGTGGTACTAACAAAAGTATATTGGCGTCGGGTCATCTCTTCCCGCAGTTGAGGGGTATTAACCAGATTACCATTATGAGCGACTGCGACTGATCCTAGACGGCTATTGGCGACAGCCGGTTGAGCATTGACCACTCGGCTCGATCCGGTTGTAGAATAACGAGTGTGACCGACTGCGAGATTCCCTTTTAACTCGCTGAGGATCGATTCGTTAAACACTTGAGAAACTAACCCCATCTCTTTGTACAGATGCAGCTTTTCTGAGTCAAAGGTGGCAATTCCTGCTGATTCTTGACCTCGGTGTTGGAGGGCGTATAATCCAAAATAGGTGAGTTTAGCAACATCTTCACCCGGTGCGTAGATACCGAAAACACCACAAGCTTCTTCGGGTTTATCGGGGTTTTGGGGATTGGAGTCGGGTTGGTCAGTCGTCAGCAAATCGTTTGGTATCATGGTCGTTGCTAGGTGTTTAGTGTCAGAATAAGCAGGAATTGGGATCTTGTTGAAAGCTATGCAGTGCTAGATAACAGTGCCGAGCTTTCTAATAGTTGCATCCTGATCCCTCACTTAAACAGTAGCGTAAACAATTACACACGTCATCCGAGTTTACTTCAATCTCTAGTGTTGTCAACCGATCTCACGTCAGTATTTGCAAAAATTGAGCGGGCGTTTTAGGTCAGATTATCAGCAATCTATCGGTTTCTAGCTGAAGACTAGACTGGGTTTTTGAATGAGCTATTGCGTTCAATTAAATTTGTTAATACCTGTAATCAGATTTAATTAATTCTCAGATGAAATTGATTCGATAATGGATAGCCTAGATCTATACGAAATTTTTGATGTAGAAGACTGGTGGGAAAGTCTGCAATCTCTGTCGATTATCCTAAAATTTAGTAAATTTTTTAGCGAACAACTTTTACAATTAACGACTTAATACTGACGGAAATATTAATTGATAGTCCTATGTGCGAGGACTTTGGATATTAGACACGGGTTTCAACCCCCTGACTGACTTCTGAGTTCAATATTAGAAGGCGGCACCCGGATTTGAACCGGGGGTGGAGATTTTGCAGACCTCTGCCTTACCGCTTGGCTATGCCGCCGTATCACGAATTTTCATTGTATCACAGAGGAGCTTTTTGTGGCAAGCTGCCAATCCTCAACTAAAGTTTTTAATTGGGCTGGCAACCCCGGAATATACTGAGGATAAACAGGTAAGCGTTTTTTCAACTGCCAACCGTTAGCTTCAAGAATAGGGGCAAGCGTTTGAGCATCGGGGTGAGGATAGTCGGGGTTCACTTCATCATGGGGACTGATACCGCCTAAATCCCTCGCTCCGGCTATGAGACATTCGATTAAGATATCAGGATGGGTGACGAGATTCGGCGGAATTTGTAACGTAATCTCATTTGGAAGCAGAGAACGAGCGATCGCAACGACTTGAGGCAGTAGAGTCATATTAAAAGCTTCTCCCTGCCAAACTTGCTGCTGACCAGGACTGTGAGGTTGTAAGATCACTTCTTGGATATGTCCCCAACGCTGATCAACGGTGGCGATCGCTTCTAAGGTTTCTCGCCAGTCCGTCTCATTTTCCCCAATTCCCAATAATAAACCCGTTGTAAAGGGAATTTGCAATTCTCCCGCCCATTCTAGCTGTTGGAGTCGCAGTTGAGGAACTTTACTCGGGGCGTGGCGGTGGACGGTTTCCAGCAATTTAGGAGTCATTTGTTCAAGCATCAAGCCCATTGAGACATTAACCTGTTTGAGTTGTGCCATTTCTTCATAGAGAAGTGGCCCGGCGTTGGTGTGGGGTAAAAATCCCATCGACAAGGCGAGTTCACATAATTGATAAATTCGTTCAAACCAGGCTGGACGTTGAGGACTCTGAGGATGAACTTCTCCACTTAAGATTAAAATCTCAATCACCCCTCGATCTTGAAGCGATTTTAAGATTTGTTGAGCTTGCGTCAGAGTCAGCCCTGGGCTTGTTCCGGGTTCGGAGCGGAAATTACAGTAAGTACAACGATTAAAACACTCGTAGGTTGGAACCAGTGTATAAGCCGGACTGTAAGTGATCACAGAAGACATAGATCAATGACTGAGATAGTGCCACATCTACTGTACAAACCGGATTTACCACCTGGGTAGAAGCCTGACTTGAGCAATCATTAGTTTTCTTTATAGCTTAGTTAAGTAAACTTTCTGAAAAACTACTTTACAAAACTTCATTGACCGTGCAATACTGTAATCACGGTAGAGAAATCACTACCGACGAACCTCGAAAAATACATAGCAATCATACCTAACATGACAACTACCTTACAGCAGCGCGAAAGCGCCAACGTTTGGGCGCAGTTCTGCAACTGGGTAACATCCACCAACAACCGCCTGTACATCGGCTGGTTCGGCGTGTTGATGATCCCCACCTTGTTAACTGCAACCATCTGCTACATCATCGCCTTCGTAGCAGCACCCCCCGTAGACATCGACGGTATCCGTGAACCAGTAGCCGGTTCATTAATGTACGGAAACAACATCATCTCTGGTGCAGTAGTTCCGTCATCCAACGCAATCGGTTTACACTTCTACCCCATCTGGGAAGCAGCTTCTCTCGATGAGTGGCTGTACAACGGTGGCCCTTACCAGTTGGTAATCTTCCACTTCCTGATCGGTGTATTCTGCTACATGGGTCGTGAATGGGAATTATCCTACCGCTTAGGAATGCGTCCTTGGATCTGTGTTGCCTACTCTGCACCTGTAGCAGCAGCAACCGCAGTATTCTTAATCTACCCGATTGGACAAGGAAGCTTCTCTGATGGTATGCCCCTGGGAATCAGTGGAACCTTCAACTTCATGTTAGTGTTCCAAGCAGAACACAACATCTTGATGCACCC
>NZ_LATL02000232.1 GCF_000972705.2 Limnoraphis robusta CS-951
GAGCAGTTTAGACCTTTTAAAGATTTAATACTAAGAATTCTTTTCCCCTTTCCTGGCAGGGGAGGGGGCGAGGGGGAGGGGTCTAACAAATTCACTGGGAAAATGAAACAGCCCTGGCCTACGCTCACGGGTGAGAATTCCTATAAATCTATCTGAAGAAGTATAGGCAAAAAAACTCGATTATGCTAAATAAATTGATGATTTTACCTCTTGAAAATGACCCGGGGAATATAACAGCTTCTCGCCTGCAAAACGACTGTGTATATTACGATTTTTATCGGGAACTGAAGAACTGAAGAATTAAAGGCTATCACTGAAATAATTGATGTCCATTTCATTATAATAGAAGCATTGTGATGTCCTCTGATTCTTAAAATAGGAGAACATTAATGTCTTCTGATTTGTTCGCAGTTCTCGTCCCAGTTGCCTTTATCCCTCACGGACATTGCTATCTGTGGAAGCCTAACCTGGTGACATTACATCTGACTTCTGATGCTTTGACTGCACTCTCTTACTATTCTATTCCTCTGACTCTATTTTACTTTGTTCGGAAACGGATTGATTTACCTTATCCGGGCATTTTTCTTCTATTTGGAGCGTTTATTATCTCCTGTGGAACAACTCACCTGATCAGTATTTGGACAGTTTGGCATCCTGACTATTGGCTATCGGGTTGGATTAAATTAATCACCGCAGTTGTTTCTTTTTACACAGCGATAGAATTAGTTCCCCTTGTTCCTCAAGCACTTGCATTAAAAAGCCCGACTCAACTCGAAGCCGCTAACCTAAAGTTACAACAGGAAATAATAGAACGTCAGAAGGTAGAAGTCGCATTAAGACAAAGTAAGCAACGTTATCGGGCGATTATCGAAGATCAAACTGAACTGATTGCTCGTTTTCAAACTGATGGTACTATAACCTTTGTGAATAAAGCCTACTGTCGATATTTTGAAAAGAGTTTAGAAGAAGTAATTTATCATTCCTATCAACCTCGAATTTTGCCAGAAGATCAGGAAAAAATTAATCAATGTCTTCAGTCAATCAGTTTAAAATATCCGGTGGGAATGGTTGAGCATCGAGTCATCGTTGAAAACGAAGTACGCTGGATGCAGTGGATTAATCGAGGGATTTTTAATGATGCAGGTGAAATCGTAGAATATCAGTCTGTAGGGCGGGATATTAGCGAACGCAAACAAGCTGAAAAACTCAAGCAAAAAGAAACCCTACTCAAAGAAATTCATCATCGTGTCAAAAATAACCTACAGGTGGTTTGTAGTTTGTTGAGGTTGCAATCGCGTTTTGTTCAAGATCCAGTGATTAAAGCAAAATTTATCGAGAGCCAAAATCGAGTTAAATCGATGGCATTAATCCATGAAAAGCTTTATCAGTCTGATGATTTTCGCTGCATCAAGCTCGATGAATATATTAAAGATTTGACAAAAAATCTCCTGAGAACTTATCAGATTAGTTCGGCTAATATTCAGATGAATATTGATATCGATCAAAATATTTTCTTAGATCTTGATACCTTAACCCCTTGCGGATTAATTATTTGTGAGTTGATGTCAAATTCTCTGAAATATGCCTTTGAACCCAAAAGAGCAGGCATGATTTGGATTCAGGCAAAATTAGAGACCGAAAAAAATTTAACCTTGATTATTGGTGATAATGGTAAAGGCTTACCTGCGGATATTGATTTTAATAATATTCAAAGTTTAGGACTACAAGTGGTGAAAGATTTAACGGAACAACTGCAAGGAAATTTAATAATAAATCGAGAGGTGGGAACTGAATTTAAAATCCAATTAGGTCGCATAAAAATTGATTAATAATTTTCTGTTAAAAAAAACATGAACGAACAAGTGATCATTTTAGTTGTTGAAGATGAAAGACTGGTTGCTCGGGATTTGCAAGCGACTTTAGAAGATATGGGTTATCGAATACCAGAAATTACAGATACAGGAGAATCAGCGATTCAAAAAGTTGCCGAAATTAAACCGGATCTCGTATTAATGGATATTCGGTTAGCAGGTGAAATGGATGGCATAGAAGCGGCAAATATTATTACGAATCATTTTCATGTTCCTGTTATTTATATTACAGCCCATGCCGATGAGGATACCCTGAGTCGGGCTAAACTGACTGAACCTTTTGGTTATCTTGTTAAACCCTTTGATGAACGAGATCTAAAAACCACCATTGAAATTGCACTTTACAAGCATCAAATAGAACAGCAGTTGCGCGATCAGTCTCAATGGTTATCTACTATTATTAATAGCATTGCTGATGCTGTAATTGCAACGGATAAAATGGGCAAGGTAAACTTTATAAATCCTGTTGCAGAAGAACTAACAGGTTGGTCATGCGATGAAGCTGTGGGAAAATCGATCACCGATATTTTTAATGTGATCCACGAGAACAGCCGTCATTCTATACAACATCTAGTTCTAAAAGCAATAGAAGAAGGTCAAACTCTTACATTATCTGAACCGATTTTATTAATTCAAAGAAATGGCCGAGAAATTCCTATCGATGATAGTGTTGCACCGATTTTTTATTCTCAAAATGAGATTCAAGGATCTGTATTGGTTTTTAGAGATATTACTCATCAAAAACTAGCCACAGAAAAGCTACAATATCAAGCTTTTCACGATTCATTAACAGGTTTGCTCAATCGTCAGGGCTTTATTTATAAATTACAGGAAGCTGATAGTTATCATTTGATTAATCCTGATTTTAATTTTTCTATTTTGTTTCTAGATTTAGATAGATTTAAAGTCATTAATGATAGTTTAGGTCATCAAGTTGGAGATCAACTCCTACGAATTATTGCCCGAAAATTAATACAATCAGTCAGAAGTATTGATGCAGTGGCTCGATTTGGGGGAGACGAATTTGCAATTTTGTTAGAAAACTTACACGATCTCAATGAGATTTATCATATTGCTCAACGAATTCGTCAAGAAATCATCAAGCCAATTTATATTAATAAACATGAAATTTTTACCAATGTTAGTATTGGTATTGTTTTAAGTTCGATAGGTTACAATCAAGTTGATGATCTGATTCGAGATGCTGATATTGCTATGTATCGCGCCAAAACTTTAGGTCGAGGACGCTATGAAATCTTTAATGCAACAATGCGGGAAGAGGTGCAATTACTTCAACAACTAGAAAGTGATTTACAACGGGCTTTAGAGCGAAATGAATTTCAGGTTTATTATCAACCCATTGTCAATCTAAAAACCAATGAAATTAATGGTTTTGAAGCGTTAGTTCGTTGGAATCATCCCGAACGAGGACTTATTTCTCCCGCTCATTTTATCCCCATTGCAGAAGAAACAGGCTTAATTACATTCATCGATTGGAAGGTAATGCGAGATGCTTGTCAGCAGGTTCATCAGTGGAATGAAAACCGCAAAAATCATCCTCCTTTTGTTCTCAGTGTCAACCTTTCAGCTCGACAATTTGTTCAAGCTAATCTGATAGAACAAGTCACAAAGATTTTAAATGAGACAGGTTTAGAAAAACACTCTCTGAAAATAGAAATGACAGAAACTGCATTGCTCGAAAATCCCGAGGGAGTTGCTGAGAGTATTTCTAAACTAAAATCTCGGGGAATTGGCTTATCTTTGGATGATTTTGGTACCGGATATTCATCTTTAAGTTATCTGCATCGTTTTCCAGTGGATAGCCTAAAAATTGATATTTCCTTTGTTCGCAATATGAACTCAGAATCCCACAGCTTTGAAATTGTTAGAACGATGATTATCCTGGCTAATGCTTTACAGATTCAAGCGATCGCAGAAGGAATAGAAACCGCCGAACAACTTAACACTTTACAACATTTAGACTGTCCATTAGGACAAGGTTATTACTTCTCTAAACCTTTATCTGCGGAGAATATGCAAAAACTCCTTTTTAACAGCTAATACCAATTCTTTGTAATCAAAAAAATAGCCTCAACCTAAGTCGAGACTTTTTTGACTTAATTGACCACAGAAAACTCAAGCTTTAAACAAATCACACACAGAAAACATTGAACACAGGAGAATTGACCACAGGAAACTTAGATGATCCTTTTGAGAGAAATGTTTGAGCTTTTTTTTCAGAAAATATCTGAAATTTTTGCTCTTCAGGCTAACACCTACAGACCCTAAACGAATCAATCTATTTAGCAATTTAGCCGAGATATGCTCCCTTCTCTTGGAGGTATTCGGTATTGCTATTTATCATCATTGCATTTTCTCTCAGGATTTGTCAGTGGTTTTACTGAAGTTTTACACAGACTTTACAAATTCCAGGCTGTTTTAAAGGCTTGTACTCTAAAATTGCAAACAGAGTTGTGTAAATTCTGCTTCTACTCGGCCCGTCTGTGCGATCGCATTTCGCGAGTTTTGCAGTTGTGAGGGGAATTGTCCCGGAGATTGATTTTCACAAGCAAACCACTGTTGAAAGACTTCCCATCGTCCATCATCGGGTTCAACGATGCGATAGACTCGTATTCGTTTTTTCTGATGAGATTCTAATCGTAAGCATTCTAAGCTATACCCTATTTTATCAAGAAATCGTCTAATAATCACAATCGGGCTAGAATTTTGAGCCAGTCCAATCCCGACAATTGATTTAATGGCTAACCGATCTCGTAATGCTATTTCTGCGATTTTCTGTAAATCTTTGTCGGTATTTTTTAATTCTCGTTGGGGATTTTGAATTAAAGCAGAAATTCCGAATAATTCCATCACTCCAATCATCGCCCCCTGTTGGGAACGGTTAAAATCGGGTACAAAAATACTCCCCTGACCTTGTTCGATTAATCGATAGGCGATCGCTGCATCTCGATAACTTAAATGCGGACGACCAAGGGTTAGAAAATAATGAATCCTCAGTTGATCATACCATCCTTGATCATCTTTTTCAATCAAATCACGGGTCACGGGAATTCTATATCGTAATTTTAACTCATATTGGCGTTGTGATCGGCGTTCTTCTGTGGTTTTTACGAGCTGTTTTTGTAGGGCTTGATATTGGCGATCGCTTAACTCAGGGGCTTGACAAATCGCCTGACATTCGGCTTGATAGTTTTGATCGCGGACGGCGGAAATCATCTCCGATAAACTCGGACGGGATGATTTTTTATTCTCGATATTTTGTTGATAATTTGAGGATAGCTTCCGATCAGAAGTCACCTCAAAAATCCGATGACCTTCTGCTGCTAATGCGGCTAAAATTGACTCTCGGTATTGACTCATCCCTGCATTAAACCGTACCGCCATTTTCGCCCAACAGAGTAAAGATTCCGCTTGAAATCCTATTTCTAAATCATCTAAAGCCTCAAAATCAGATTGTTGTAAAAGGCGAATATTTAACCGCGTTAACCGATGGTTACAACTGAGTAATGTCTTCATAGAAACGGCGCCATTTCCCACTTGATTAAACCCATGAGTGGCTAACCACAAAAACCGAGGGAGATTGTCTCGAATTCGTCCTAACGCTTGACGCACAGAATTTTCCGCTTGAATCCCTTGAGCAATGCCCCAAACTGAGGTAAAATGTCCTTGTAGGTCTATACTGACCCCCGTTTCAATACAGGGCGACGCTAATACAATATCGTAATTTTTGAGAATGTGATTAATTTGAGGAATGCAACCATAAGCGGGATGAGTCGGATCGGCGAGAGATTCTGAATCAATTCGCAGGATTTTTTTCTCAGGAAATTGGGTTTTAAAATAGGTTTCTAGGGTGCAGGTTCCCCACTGACTGGCTAATTTTTGGGCGGATAAACAGACAAACGGTTTACCCCCTTCGGCGATATGGTGTTCTAGATCTTTAACCAGTTGTTTGGGTGTATTTCCACTATAATTATAAACTGACCAAGCGTCTTCTATTTGCGGTTTCCATTGATTATGAATAATAAAAGGTGTTTGTTGTACTCCGGCTAACGCGAGAAGATAATCTATCGAAATATCACTGAGATCTGCATCCGCAACGACGACTTTTCCGTTTCCTCCGATAACATTTTGCATCAATGTTTTGAGGGATTTCAGAATCGCCACTCGTTGATGGCGGCAGGTATCAGAATTCAACCCATGCCATAATACTTGTTCAACTTCATCAATAATAATCAAGCTATCTGACCAACTTTCTGCGTGAAAATTCGCACGAGAACCGGGATGCAAAGAGTCAATACAAAGACCATAACCCGGAGTTTTTTCTTGAGGTGAATTTGTTTCGATTCCCTGAAGATATTTTAACCCAAATCGCTGACATAATGCTTCAACTAAACGAATCCGATGGCTAATAACTAAGACTCGTTGCCCCGATTTTTTCGCTTGTTTAACAATGTGTTCTATAAATTGGGTTTTACCTGTTCCTTTCGGTGATTTGATCCCAATCAGTTTAGCCGTTTGAGGGATTTCTACAGTCGATAAATACCGTTGATTAACTTGCAGAGTCGCCGGATAGGTTAAACAGTTAAACGACAATGCTTTCCAAGTTTCTAAGGGAATAGCTGTTTCATAGGCTTGATCAAAAGCTGCTTGAGAATGGGTTAAAATTAAATCATCAACCCCTTTTCCCCATTGATGATTCCAACTAATAACTTTAACAGAACAACCCTGTTGAGTCAGTAAATAGCCTGTTTGTTTAATGGCGGTGTTAACTGCTTTTATCGTGTTGGGTTTGCTGTCTTGATCAAAAACAATATATATGTCTCGGTTAGATGCTGTTAATTTCAGTAATTGTGGAATTAAACGAGATTTTCCGATGGGTTTCCCCCACTCGTTTTTAGGAACTCGATAACCTCCGTGAATACCGGGAAGGGCGATGGCAACATACCCTGCTGTTAATAACGCCCCGGCTTTTTTCGCCCCCTCGGTAATACAAAGCGGAATTTCGGGATGATTAATTACCCAATCCCAAAATCCTAAATCACTTTGATCATTTTGAATATCTGTTTCTAAAAGGGTAAAATGGTAACGTTGAGCGATGCGTTCCCAGATGGGTTGAGAGACTCTTAAGGCAAAAATTCCGGTGGGAGTTTGGGGCGGATGTTCATATTTAATAATTTTGTTGCGATCGCTATTAATACGCGGTTGAAGGGGTTTAAAACAGCCCCAGAGGTCATCTTTTCCGGTGAGAATATCAATCCCGGAACACCACCAACCGCCTTCGTAGAGGTGTTGATAACGGTTGAGAATGCGATCGCTAATTCGGCCATCATTACGACGGGGTAAACTATCAGAATAAAGCAGATAATCGAGGGGACGATAGCCTTCTAAGGGAGTAACATTAAGTTGGGTAAGTTGTTCGTCAACGCAGCTTGCGTTCCACTCGATCAGATGATTGACAGCCATTAGGGGAATTGGAATTCAACAGGGATTCACAATCATACACTACATCTAGGGTTTTGGCTATCAAATTTGATAAAGCCACGCTAAATCTATTTGAGCGGAGATAATTTTTATGTCTGTTTTTCGGGTTTATTCGTCATTCTCTCGAATATTTCAGCGATTAATCGAACAACAATTTTAAGTAAGTTTCCTCTCCGGGAGACTGAAACCATTCACTTGGCCGATCATTCGGAATTTCAGCAGCGGGCAATTGCCAGGATTAACGAACAAGAAATAACGCTTTATAATATTCAAACCATTTCACCTTGGATTCGCTTTAAACAGATTTTACCCTTTTTAAAAATCCCCTTTTATGATTATCGTGAACGTTCTGAAGAAATCATCGATTTAGTCGAAAGACTTCAGAAAGAAACAAACCCTGTAATTGTAGCAGGTGACTTTAATCTCACCGACCAAACTCAAGATTATCATCGATTGCGCCAAGTTTTACGGGATGCTTTTCGAGAGTCTGGATGGGGTTTAGGCTTAACCTGGCCTCAAGGTTGGCCGCTCAATTTTCTGATGAAAAATTCGACTCAAACTCTTGATTATCCGCTGTTTCGGATTGATTATATTTGGTATTCTCCAGATGGGGAGTCCAAAATGACAAAGGTGTTGGCTTCGACGGGTTCGGATCATTTGCCGGTGGAGACTCAAGTTTATTTTCGGCCATTTGCTGCACTAAACCCCCAGAACTTGGTATAACAATTGAATGACCCCCTACAGGAAGACAGGAAAAAGGAATGATCGCGAACAGCATAACAGCAGACAAGCCATTGCTTCGAGGAAAAGGACTCCCTCCGTTTGAGATGATCGAAGCGGATGCGGTGGTTCCCGAGATGACGCAATTATTAGAAGAACTTGACGCCGAACTTGCAAGTTTAGAAGCGAATGTACAACCGACTTGGGAAGGTTTAGTTGAACCGTTGCAACTTTTCCAGGAACGTTTAACTTGGAGTTGGGGAACTGTGAGTCATTTAATGGGTGTAAAAAATAGCCCGGAACTGCGAACAGCCCATGAAACAATACAGCCCAAAGTTGTAAAGTTCATTAATAAACTCAATCAAAGTCAAGCGATTTATAAAGCATTTAAAGCATTGCGGGAGTCTTCGGAATGGGAGACTTTAGACTCAGCCCAAAAGCGAATTGTTGAAGCGGCAATTCGAGATGCTGAACTGTCGGGTGTGGGTTTAGAAGGAGAAAAACGAGATCGGTTTAATGCAATTGAACTGGAATTAGCCGAACTTTCGACTAAATTTGGCAATCATGTTTTAGATGCGACGAAAGCGTTTAGTTTGACGTTAACTGAACCGGAAGATGTAGAAGGTTTACCGCCCAGTTTACTCAGTTTAGCCGCCCAAGCCGCGCGTTCAGAAGGGATAGAAAATGCCACCGCAGAAAACGGCCCCTGGCGAATTACGTTAGATTTTCCGAGTTTCGGCCCGTTTTTAAAGTTTAGCAAACGGCGAGAATTACGGGAACAGGTTTATAAGGCTTATATGAGTCGGGCTTCTCAGAATGAATTGAATAATTTCCCCTTAATTGAACAAATTTTACAATTGCGTCAAGAAAAGTCTAAATTACTCGGTTTTAACAGTTATGCTGAGTTAAGTTTAGCGAGTAAAATGGCGCCGAGTGTGGAAGCAGTCGAGGCATTATCGGAAGAATTGCGGGTGGTTAGTTATGATGCAGCCCTGAAAGAATTTGAAGAATTAAAAGCCTTTGCAGCTTCCAAAGAGGCACCGGAAGCGGAAGACTTAAAACATTGGGATATTGGTTTTTGGTCGGAACGTCAACGAGAAGAAAAGTTTGCCTTTACCGATGAAGAATTACGCCCTTATTTTCCGCTTACCCAAGTGTTAGAAGGGTTGTTTGGTTTAGTCCAACGGATTTTTGGAATTACGATTATTTCTGCCGATGGTCAAGCCCCAGTTTGGCATGAAGATGTGCGTTATTTCCAAGTGGCTGATGAGGCGGGAAATCCGATTGCTTATTTTTATTTAGATGCCTACAGTCGTCCGGCTGAAAAACGGGGTGGGGCTTGGATGGATGAGTGTATTACTCGTGCAAAAATAACAGAAAATGGTGCATCTACGGTTCGTTTACCTGTGGCTTATTTGCAGTGTAATCAAACGCCGCCTGTTGATGGAAAACCGAGTTTAATGACGTTTAGTGAGGTGGAAACGTTATTCCATGAATTTGGTCACGGTTTACAACATATGTTAACAACGGTTGATTATGCAGGGGCAGCCGGAATTAATAATATTGAATGGGATGCGGTGGAATTGCCCAGCCAATTTATGGAGAATTGGTGTTATGATCGCTCGACATTGTTTGGCATGGCAAAACATTATCAAACAGGTGAATCTTTGCCTGAACATTATTATCAAAAGCTGTTAGCCTCCCGCACTTATATGAGTGCAACGGTGATGCTGCGACAGATTCATTTTGGGTTGGTCGATATTGAGTTACATCATCGTTATCAACCGGGTGGAAAGGAAACAGTTGTTGACGTCAGAAACCGCATTGCTGAAAATACAACCGTGTTGAAACCATTGCCTGAAGATGCCTTTTTATGTGCTTTTGGGCATATTTTTTCGGGCGGTTATGCCGCAGGTTATTACAGTTATAAATGGGCAGAAGTTCTCAGTGCGGATGCGTTTTATGCCTTTGAAGAAGCGGGATTAGAAGATGAAAAAGCAATGGCTGAAACAGGTAAACGCTTCCGAGAAACGGTGTTAGCTTTGGGCGGAAGTTTACCCCCGATGGAAGTCTTTAAATCCTTCCGAGGACGTGAACCGAGTACCCAACCGTTATTGGTTCATAGTGGTTTAGTGGCGGCTGCTTAATTGAGTTGAAATGTTTTAGAGGCGTTCATTAAGGGCGTCTCTAATTTTTATGGGATTGAAGAATATATCTCTAAATTTATGACTGTAATTCTCTCCGCAATTTTGCCTGTAGCTTGTATTGTTTTGATTGGCTATATTGTCGGAAAAAAGATTAATCTTGATCAATCTACGCTGTCTCGTCTAAGTTTGTATGTGTTATTTCCGGCTTTAATTGTTGATAATCTCTACAAAACAACGCTGAGTGGAGAAAATGCGATTGCGATTACAATTGGGTTTTTAATTACGTTTGTTACTTGGTGTGTTTCCGCTTGGCAATTGAGTGATTCTTTGAAGTTTCCAACTGATTTAAAGAAAAACTTTGTGATCACAACGGCTTTACCGAATGTCGGAAATTTAGGGCTTCCAGTGACGTTATTTGCGTTAGGAGAGGCGGGACTTGAACGGGCAATTGTGTATTTAATTGTTTGGAATGTTGTTGTGTTAACGACGGTTCCTGCTTTTTTACAAAAGGGTGGTTTTCGTTCTTCGATTCAGTTTATGTTGAGACTTCCTCTCACTTGGGCGGTATTTTTTGGCGTGGCTTTGCGAGGGTTTAATGTTCAACTGCCATTTCAGTTAGATGAAGGATTAAATTTGTTAGCAGAAGCCGCAATTCCTTTGGGTTTATTGATGTTAGGAATCCAAATTTCTCAGAGTAAATTTGAACTGACTGGCTATGAAGTCGGTGCGAGTTTATTGCGGCTTATCGGTGGGGGAGTTATTGCGTTTGCAGTGGGAAAAATGTTAGGGTTAGCGGTTTTAGATTTAAAAGTTTTAGTTCTTCAAAGTTCAATGCCCACTGCAATTACAGCCTTTTTAATGACGAATGAATTTGGCGGGGACGGGGCTTTAGCTGCCAGGGTTGTTGTGGTTTCAACCTTACTTGGTTTTATTACGTTACCTGGGGTTTTATGGTTACTAGAACGTTTTGTTGTGGCGCTTTAGCGCGGAATAAAAACCCCGTTGATCAGATAAACCGGGTTTTTCAGGCCTACTCATACAGACTCAAGTCAATTCATGTTTTAAACAATTAATTAAACTTAGAAAGGTGAACCCGGAATTGAAGGTCTAGGAACTGATGGAACAGGCGGTGTTGGAATATTAGGAGTCGGAACCCCATTTGCAGAACAACTAAAATTAGGCGGAACAATTCGCTGACACATCGCTTGTAATGCACCTTCTGGCGTAATTGGAATATTAAACCCAGAAAACAGTTCTCCGGTTAAAATCAGAGCCAATTCTTCGGGTGTAATGTCTTGAATTTGTCCGAGTACACCCGGTAAAACGCCTATTTTTTGACCTTCCCTTAAAATAATCGGAACTGCACCTGCTTCTTGAGAAGTGACTTCAACTTCTCCCTCTAATACTTTAATATTTCCGGTGCCATCTTCGGTGGTTTCCATAATATAAAGTGTACCTTTAACTCCGACTGAAAACCCTCCAATACAGCCATTTGCAGGCCCACTCACGACCACTTGACCTTGTTGAATTTCCACACATTGACCAACAGTAACGCGAGAGTTTGTTCCAATGCGTCCGGCGGCACCATTATTAAATTCTATACTTGCACGAGATTCTTGAGTATGAATTAATTGCCCTAAATCAGCTTTGTCTTCGACTTTGGCTTGCTGTTCTTGAATGAAGACTTCTTCCCCATCTAAAATTTCTTGAACGATAGCCAGATCAATTTGAGCCAAAGCGGGAACATTTAGCAGTTCAAATCCGACAGCAAAAGACAAACCCGGAAGCAGGCTGAAGATGGTTTTTTGACAACGATGGTAACTGAAAATAAAGTTTAGTGGCATCATCTGGTTTAGCGGTTAAGATTGAGAAAGAGGATAAGAAAGGATCAATCAAAGATTGTTATAAAAGCTATTTTAAGTTAACCGATGACCTGTGAACACAAACCGAAAAAAATCTTCTTGATCAGGCGGTTGTCGCGAACGCTTCAAGTCACTTTTCTACTGGGCGTTCTTCTATCAGGAAAAATTCAGCCTGTTGTTCCGGTTGAGTCTCCCAACCCCTCTAACTTTTGGGATAGGGAAATCAGAGAAAAAATGATTCTAGCAGTAAACACTGAAAATCCGGCACAACAAGCTCTAAAAACAGGATTAAATCAGTATCGTCAAGGAACAGGTGCGGCTTTACGTCAAGCCATTGAACAGTTAGAAATTGCCTTGAAACTTTGGCGAGAACAGGGTGATTTGACTCAAGAAGCAACGACGTTGCAATTTTTGGGTTTAATTCATGCTGACTTAGGAGAATATCAAGCCGCTATCAATTATTATCGTCAGGTTTTACGATTACTTCCTCAATTGTCTCAACCGGAGTATTGGGAGGCTCCTATTTTAGAACTTTCTGCTGAAGTTTATCTCAAATGGGGTGAATATCAAAAGGCGTTAGAAGCCTATGAAAAAGCTCACAGTCTCCGAAAAGAAATAGGATTAGACTCCGCAGAAGCCGCTACATTAAATAGTATGGGTTTACTGTATTATGAGTTAGGAGAATTAGATCGGGCGTTAGGTTATTATAAACAAGCTCAATTGCTTTTGCAACGCTCTGAAAATTCGGCGGATCGCAAAATGACGGCTTTGATTTTAAATAATATGGGTCAAGTTTATTCCGAGCAAGGTGAACTAGAGAAAGCCAAAGAAACCTATATTCAAGCCTTGAACTATTGGAACGCTTTACCTGAAAGAGCTGATGTGAGAACGATTCGCGGACAAGCCGCAACGTTGAATAATCAGGGCTATATTTATGCTCAATCTAATCAATTTAAACTCGCTCAACAAACTTATAATGATGCCTTACCACTCTGGCAAAAAATAGGCGATCGCACCCGAGAAGCCAGTACGTTAAATAACCTTTGTTATGTTGATTTTAAACAAGGAAATTTAGATCAAGCCTTAGAAATTTGTACTCAATCTCTGCAAATTAGACAAACCGTTGGAGACAGAACTAAACAACCACTGAGTCTTTATTATATTGCTCAAATTCAACGCGAACAAGGTCAGTTAGAAGCGGCAGTTAAAACGATAGAAGCAGCCTTAGAAATCATTGAAGACTTACGAACAAAAGTTGATCGTCAAGATTTAAGAACCTCTTTTTTTGCTTCCAAACAGGAATATTATGAATTCTATATTGATTTGTTAATGCAACTCCATAAACAAAATCCCGAAAAAGGTTATGATGGGTTAGCCTTACAAGCCAGTGAACGAGCAAAAGCGAGAAGTTTATTAGAAATATTAGCTGAATCTGGGGGAGAAGTTACATCTGGAATTGACCCTAAATTATTACAAGAAAAGAAACAACTGCAACAAGAACTTAGTGCATTAGAACAGTTGCGAGTTCGCTTACTCAGTCGTGAACATACTGAAGAACAAAGACTCACAATTAATCAGGAAATCGATAGTTTACTCCAACAATATCGCCGATTATTAACAGAAATTAGGGCCAGCAGTCCTCACTACGCAGAATTAACTCAACCGCAACCGTTAACCTTGACTGAAATTCAGCAAAAAGTTCTCGAGCAAGAGACTATTTTATTAGAATATGCTCTCGGAAAAAATAGAAGTTATTTATGGGTTGTTACGCCAACTTCCATCGAAAGTTATGAACTCCCTGGGCGCGAAGAAATTGAACGTCAAGTCACAGAATTTAGAGATTCTTTTTTACTTCCAACTCAACGAATTCGCCGAAAACTAGCCGAAGATACGGGTAAAGAATTAGCAGAGATGATCTTACCCAATTCCGAAAAACTCAGTCAAAAACGGTTATTAATTGTTGCGGATGGAGTGTTACAATATGTACCGTTTAACGCCTTACCAACCCCCGGAACATTAATCTTAGAAGAAGACTGGACGCCATTAATTGTAAACCATGAAATTGTCACCATTCCTTCTGCTTCAACCTTAGCGGTTTTACGTCAAGAAATGAAGGGAAGAACACCCGCACCCAAAGCTTTAGCAATACTGGCTGATCCGGTTTTTAGCTATCAAGATGATCGGGTGAAAAATGTAGTTCCAGAAAAGATGAAACCGCTACCGCCTGAGTTAGAACGTTCGGCGCGAGAATCAGGGGTTTTGTTTGATCGTTTACCCTTTACCGAGAAAGAAGCTGAACGAATTTTAGACTTAATTCCAACGATTAATAGTACCAAACAATTTGGCTTTTCAGCTCGTCGAGAATTTGTCACCAGTCAACAAATTAATCAATATCGGCTTCTTCATTTTGCCACTCATGGTTTACTCAATAGCGAGACTCCTGAACTCTCCGGTTTAGTCTTATCTTTAGTGGATGAAACGGGAGAACCTTTAAATGGTTTTTTGCGTTTATATGATATTTTTAACCTCAAACTTTCCGCAGACTTAGCCGTTTTAAGTGCTTGCGAAACGGGACTCGGAGAAAATATTCAAGGTGAAGGATTAGTCGGTTTAACGAGGGGATTTATGTATGCAGGTGCGCCCCGAGTCGTGGTAAGTTTGTGGAAAGTTGATGACCAAGCCACTTCAGAATTAATGGTAAAATTTTATCAACGAATGCTACAACAAAACCTATCCCCCGTCGCCGCTTTACGAGTCGCTCAAATTGATATGTGGCAACAAAATAAATGGTCATCTCCCTACTTTTGGGCCGCGTTTACCTTGCAAGGAGAATGGCAAGCCCCCAAAATCAACCCCAATTAAACTTTGAATTTTAGATAAAAAATTTATCTATAATTGAATCACAGTATACCTTGAGTTAGAGGGGTTTTATTGTAAAATAGGGTTAACCTAGATCTGCTTATCAAAAGTAAAACTGTCTTTCAAAACTTCCATCATGCTGATTAACTTAATTGCTGATTATGGTGCGGGAGATCCAGCGTTTGCAGAAGTCAACCAACGTTTACTTCAACACTTAAGCGATGCAAAAATTCACTGTCTTTCTGTTCCGGCTTTTAGCACGTTAGCAACAGGTTTTTGGATCGCTCAATTAGGGCTTAATCCCGGCCCAGACAACCATTTAATTTATCATAATTGCGCCCCTCGTCAAGATGATTTAGAAGCTCGCCCCAATAATGAAGGTGAAGGACTGACTTATGCTTTACTACCCAATGGTGTTAAAGTTGTGGGTGTTTTAGCCGGATATTCTCTATCCTTTATCAAAGAATTTGCTCTGTCTATTCATAGCATAAAAGTTTCACGCGGCGGCTCTCAATTTCGCTCACGAGATGTCTTCCCTCAAGCCGCAATTGCATTAGCGAAAGGGGATGAAAGTGTCTTAGGAGATATCATTACACCTGAACAAATTCCTGATTATCCAAAAGATCGGGTCGCTTGGATTGATGGATATGGTAATATTAAAACGACCATTTCTGCGGATTCGGTTGACCTCGAACCGGAAACAAAAGTCATCGTTAGAGTCGGAGATATGGTCAGTGATGCCGTGTATTCTGATGGTAGTTTTCGCGTCAGTGAAGGAACCTTAGCCTTTGCACCTGGAAGTTCGGGTTGGACGCTGAATGACAAACAACAAGTGCGTTGGATGGAGTTATTTTTGCGGGGTGGAAGTGCTTGGAAACGCTTTGGGAAACCCCGTGTTGGTCAGTTCGTCACCTATCAAGCAATTGGGCGTTAGACTAGCCCATTAAATGCCCTCAAAATTACTAAAAACTTAACTTTTAGCTATTCACTAGGAACTTGAATTTCTGGTGAAATAGCTGTATTATTATCTTAGATCAAGTGTTAGTATGGGTAATATCATGTCCGGATAATTAGTGATCAAAAACTTTCTCATAATCCGACTCTTTCTTCTTCTTTATTTCCTCCTGACTCCTGACTCCTGACTCCTGACTCCTCTGTCGTTTATTTATAACTGTTCAACCGGACATAATATAAGCTGTGAAAAAAATAGCCTTAGAAGTGCCAAGCGTCTTATCAAAAGAGGATATTCTGACAAAATTGCTCAGTTATCTGTCTCAGTTTGACATGAATCAAAAGCGAGTTTTGATCATTTGTGAAGACGTCACCCGTGCAACACCTCTTTATCAATTTTTTCCTGATTTTTTAAAAGTTCTCCAAACACAAGCCAGTCAAATTAGTGTTATTTTTGCCTTGGGAACTCATCGCCCGATGACAACCCTAGAAATGCAACAAAAGCTGGGAATTTCTCCCGAAGCGGCGAGTCAAATTGAACTGATCAACCATAACGCTTTTGACGACTCGCTGTTAATAGAAGTCGGAAAAATAGATAATATTCCCGTTAAAATTCATCAGGCAGTCAGCGAACATGATATAATTATTGCATTAGGAAGTGTGCTTCCTCATCGTGTCGTAGGCTTTTCTGGAGGGGCAAAATATCTCTGTCCGGGAATTGCTAATAAAGCCGCTATTGATTACACCCACTGGAAAATAACTCGTTATTCAGAAGCAGAAATTATCGGCAAAATAGAGAATCCGATTCGTCAAATCATCCATCAAATTGCCGACTTGGTGATCACAACCTTTCCCAAAATCTATGTTTCGGTGAACTTTATCACCCTCCCCGCCGGAATTGCTCATTTATTTATTGGAGATTTTTATTCCTCTTACCAAGAAGCCGCCGAACTTTGTGCCGAATATTTCGTTAAACCCGTTGAAACTTGTTCAAGTATTCTCACTTATATTGATAACAAATGTGTTGATTTTTGGCAAGGTGCAAAAGCCATATATAACTGCGGTTCTCGCATCCAAGAAGGCGGAAAACTGGTTATTCGAGGTGAACTTTCGGAAAAAATATCAGGAACTCACGGCGAAATGATCGCAAAGTTCGGCTATTCTAACCCAGAAACCATTCAAAATTTAGTTGATTCTGGAGAGTTAAGCAGTCCAGTTGTCGCCAGTCACATGATGCGAGTCAGTCAAGCGTTACAAAAATATCAAGTGATTTTGTCTTCAGAAAATATTAGCCAAGCCGAATGTGAAGCCTTAAATTTAGGATATTTAGACCCGAATGACATTGATGAATCAGAGTTTGATTATGTGGTTTATAATGCCACAGATTTAATTTTAACAGCCGTATAAAGAGTTGTCAATTTTAATTTCCTTGATAAATACCACTCGCTAAAATACCCAGAATTCTATTGACATCGTTGAGATAATATTCGCTCAAATCAATGCTTAATGTTTGTTTCTCTAACTTTAAAAATTGCCAAATGCTGCCTGTTGTTACCGCACCATAAATGATTTTTATTTCCGTTGCGGCTTGCTCATTGAAAATTTGAGCCGCGACCATTTCCGCCGCACATTGACCCAAACCAGCATTAATATTTTCTTTCTTGGCTTCTACAACGATAATCACGGGTGCTGTTAACATCAGAATTTCTGGAGACTTCGTAATAATAAAATCACAAATTCCATTTAATCCTTTAGTTAAGTCAACGGTAAAATCAATCCCCGAAAATAAACTAATTTGCTCTTTTAACTGTCGGCGCAAATCCACCAATATCGGAGCAATAATCAGTTCAGAACGAGCTTTTTCACTATTACTTCCTAAAGCAATCGGTAGATGATAGTTGAGGGTTTCTGTGAGCAAATTACTGGCTTCTACTTTGGGAATATCAGCAAAAAGAGCGCGTTTTTCTAAGGTGACTAAACCGAACTCTTGTTTGGCTCTCGCTAAACTAAACTCACTGTAAGACATCAAGCAACGCCTCCGTTGAGTTTTGAATGATTATATCATGTCTGCCGATGAATGAATAATGATTCTGTAGGGGCGAGTTTCTTAACGTTTTCGAGTTCATTTTCTTTGTGTCTTTGTGTCTTTGTGGTAGATTAAAACAAAAAACAAGAGGCGCCAACAGCGCCCCTACAAATTGAATTAAAATTCTAAACCTAACGGAGTTTAAGAATTTGAGCCGTTAACGCTAAACTTTCTTCATACAAAATATCACGACCCCAACGTTGCAATTGCTGCGTCATTAGGGATTCAGCTTTTTGATCAGAAGTAGCTGTCACCTGTTCCGTGCGACAAGATTGAGCGCTTCCGCCTGATTCCATCCGCATACAACCCGTCGTTTCTGAACACAAAATCGTGCAGCAATTGGCATTTGGATTACTCGAAGTTAACCGTAAACCCACCAAATCACCAGGAATTTCGCCATAATCAGCAGCCGGAATCGCCGCCAACTCAGCAACAATTTCCTTATCATTTGGCGCTTTAAACTTGACATATTTCAAGTCATAGTCTCCACCTTCAGAGGTAAAAGAAATCGGTTTCCAATCGAGGCGAGAAGCAAACCAACCCAAAAACATTAACGCTTGAGTTGCATTTCCCTTTTCATAATCAATCGCCACATTGTCAATTTCACCCAACGACATCCGACGTTCAGGAGGGTCAAAAGCAGCCGCCGATAATTCTTGCCAAGGTGCCAAACGATGCCAATTCAAATCAGCAATGTAGGTTTCCTGTTCGATCAAATTCTGCATTTTCAGCAATTCTGATTCAGGATCACTAAAATAGCAAGAATCCACAATCAAACAATTACTACAACTTGACAAGCGCTTAAACAAATCTTGTTCAGGATTCGGCGTCGCCTTCCACCAAACAAACTTAGGTAAGTCAGGAATCATCAAAGACGCCACAACATCGCTCACCCGTTCTAACGCTTCTTTGGTGCCGCGTAGGGTAATATATTCAGCACAAATCAGACTTTCTTCGCTCTTTTGCTGAATCGGACAGTAGGCAGAAACCTGAGCCGTGACACCCGTATCTTCGCCCATTGTCGGACAAAGGGTAATAATCCGACAAGGATTTTGAGCAGCGATCGCTTCACTGATACTAAAACCGCGACTATCCAAATTAGTAATTTGTTGGCGTTCCGGGGGGAGCTTGGCAAATTCTTCGCGCAGTTTAGCCAGAGTATGTGAGTCTACCCGACCCGTAATACTCAAACCATAAACGTTTTGAGCTTCTCTAATCGCTTCGCGGGTGTTCGTACCGTGAATCCCATCCAGCGCCCCCGTATAAAATCCCAACCCACCCAGGAGTTGTTGGAATTCTTCGGGTTCATAAATAACCATACTAAACGTCGCGGCTCGAGTGGCGACTGCCTTGGTCTTTCCACCTCCGACGGCTTGAGAAAGCCAGATGCTATTTAACTCGCCCTCAATTTCGCTCAGGGAGATATCTTTTGGTTTTTGTAGCGCAACAAGTGGTGTACTCATAGTATCAGTCGTTAGTGATTAGCTATTAGCTGTTCATTGTAGAGATGTTCTCACGTTCACATCTGTAGTCAGTCAAAAAGCAAGAGTTTTCAAGGTCTTACTTTTGACTGCACTCCCCCAATTCTACAGTCGGCGCCAACGATGACCATTGCGGTTGAGCAATAGTTCCGCTTCTACAGGTTCCCAAGTTCCGGCTTCATAGAAAGGAATCGCATCCGGGGCAGCAGGAGCATCCCAAGCTTCTAAAAGCGGAGTAATAATCTTCCAAGAGGCTTCTACTTCGTCATCTCGGGTAAATAGTGTTTGATCACCGAGCATACAGTCAATCAATAGACGAGCATAAGCATCCGTATTCGGCTTACCAAAAGCGGTATCATAGCGAAAATCCATATCAACCGAACGGGTTCTCAAGGAATTTCCCGGTGTTTTCACCTCAAACCGCATCGAAATCCCTTCATTCGGCTGAATTCGCAGGGCCAGAACGTTGGGGTTCGCTTGTTTGGCTGCCGACTGGAACATCAAATAGGGAACTTCTTTAAACTGGATGGCGATTTCTGAGACTTTTTTCGGCATCCGTTTTCCAGTTCGCAGATAAAACGGCACCCCTTTCCAACGCCAGTTATCAATATGCAGTTTCAGAGCCACATAAGTCGGCGTGGTCGAGTTGGGGTCTGCTCCTTCTTCCTCTCGATAACCGGGAACAGGCTTACCTTTCATCCAGCCGGGAGTATATTGACCTCTAATGGCTGAGTGGTCGAGGTTGTTGATATCCGCCAAGTGCGTCGCTTGCAACACCTTAACCTTCTCGTTGCGAATGCTATCGGCATCAAGGGAGTTCGGGGCTTCCATCGCCGTTAGGGAGAAAACTTGCATCAGGTGATTCTGCACCATGTCACGCAACGCCCCGGAGGTTTCATAATAACCCGCCCGTCCTTCCAAACCAACGGTTTCGGCAACTGTGATTTGGACGTGATCGACAAACTGACGGTTCCACAGGGGTTCAAAAATCGCGTTAGCAAACCGGAACACCATCAAGTTTTGAACCGTTTCTTTGCCCAAATAATGGTCAATCCGGTAAACTTGTTCTTCAGCGCAAACCTGACGCACAATCCGGTTAAGAACTTGGGCGGTACTCAAGTCGCGACCAAAGGGTTTTTCAATCACCAAACGATGTTTTTTCGGGTCTACTAACATTCCCGCAGCACCGAGCTGTTGAATGGCTTCCCCGAAGAAAGCAGGGGCGACAGACAGGTAAAAGACGCGGTTTCCTCGGGTTCCTCGGAGTTCGTCTAGTTCGCTGAGAAATGCTTTAAGTTTCTGATAACTTTCCTGCTGATCCATGTTACCGGAACAGTAAAACAACCCCTTCGCGAAGTCGTTCCACAGTTCCTCCGATTGTAAGCCGCCGCCGAATTCTTCGACACCGATACGCATTTGTTCACGAAAATAGTCGTGAGTCCAGTCTCGGCGTGCCACCCCGACAATCGTCAGTTCCGCAGGCAGCTTGCGTTCGAGGCGCATCTGATAGAGGGCCGGAACCAATTTGCGTTGAGTTAAATCCCCCGATGCACCATAGATGACTAAAATCTGAGGTTCCGGGATGCGATCTTGTTGCAGTCCAATCCGTAACGGATTTTCTAGTAGTGTAACCATTTACATTCCCTTGTCAATTTAGTTGAGGCGGTGACACTTTTTGTTTGTTTTAATTATCTGTTTTCGGTGATCAGCAAACCGTTAGAAATGAACACTTACCCATTTTGGCTTTTCGGCGAGGATTTTTTCGGATTCAAAGGCTCAATGAGCAAGCTTTTCAGCGATAAATAGCAGGTGAACCCGTTGGTTTATTTTTCTCCGTGATGGTCTAAAATTTTCGGGATTCCAGCTTAAGTTTTAATGCCTATTCCTACGGTGTTGATGAACTGATAACCCCGAACTGAACTATCCGACTGGAGAAAACGATTTGACTTTTTCTTCCCGAGAACTGATCAACGAAGTCAACACTTTGACAAACAAATTAATGCCTACTTCAATTTCTGTATCGTTTTACCTGTTGATCATGCCTATTGTTCCTCCCGACGCGCCCGATCTTGAATAAAGGACTCGACTAGGGCAACATCTTCTTTACTACCAATCACCAGGGGTGTGCGTTGATGTAATTTGTCGGGAACCACGTCCATAATTTCCTGAGTTCCCGTAGAAGCCCGTCCTCCCGCTTGCTCCATTAAAAAGGCCATCGGTGCTGATTCATACAGCAAACGCAATTTTCCTTCGGGTTTTTTCACCGTACCGGGGTACAAAAACACACCGCCCTGATACAAAATTCTGTGGATATCTCCCACTAAAGCACCGCTATACCGAGCCGTGTAACCGTCGTGACGGTGAACATAGCGGATATAATCACGAATCGATTCATCCCACTGCCAGAAGTTGCCTTCGTTGACGCTATAGACAGGGCCGTGATCGGGAACTTTGATGTTCTCATCTGCAAGAATAAACTCACCCAAACTCGGGTCAAGGGTAAACGAATGAACGCCTGTTCCAATGCTGTAAACCAGCAATGTACTCGGGCCATAAAGGATGTACCCGGCGGCTAGCTGTTTATGTCCGTGTTGCAACAAGTCTGAAGCCGTACCGTCCTCATCATTGCCTTCCTGTTGACGAATCGAGAAAATTGATCCGACATTCAGGTTGGTGTCTAGATTGGATGAACCATCCAAGGGATCGTATAGCAACGTATAGCGTCCGATGGGGCAGTTTTCGGGAATATAATAGGGGTTCTCCATTTCTTCAGAAGCCAAGCGGCAGACTAAACCGCTTTGTTTGAACACGGAGATAAACACCGAGTTGGAGTAGAGATCCATTTGCTTGACTTCTTCTCCTTGAACGTTCACACTGCCTGTGAACCCCAAGGCATCGTCTACTAATCCCGCTCGGCTTAAACGGCGTGCAATCAATTTTCCCGCAAGTCCGATGCGATTCATCAATGCACTGAGATCTTGAGCATCGGGTGAAAAACTATGGAGTTGTTCGAGAACATGACGGGATAGCGTGGTGCAGTCCCGATCAATGTAATGCCCCTGATCCAGAGGATCGTTTTGCGTGGGCTTGGCTGGAATCTGAACCATGATTATCGTCTCCGGTGTCTACTCGTTTCTCCTTGGACACTCTCACCCACAAGCTTTTCACTTGTCGAGAGATTCTTGCTTCTTCCCCTCTTAACTAGATTAGACTTTAGAAAAATCTAATCCCCGCTACTATCGAGTCCTGAAGCATTTTAGTTTGACTTCCACTGGCGGCTCGACAGCAGAAGGATCTCCATCTATATTAAGGAGACTTTTTGGGTCAGACGGCCAAATTTTAAGCTAAGTTTTATATCTTTGGTTGATTACTCAAGCTGGATTTATTTTTTTTTCTTAAAAAATTAAGTTTTACTGTCCCTCGCCGCATTTTTTTCAGAAATCAGTATAAATAACTACTTTATTAGGGATTGGGGGTTGGGTGTTCGCCGTCAGTAGACAGTTTTCAGTGAACAGTTGAGAGCAACTAACGAACCCTTTAGGGGGTCTGCCCGCAAGATCGGATTTCGCGCTCGGGGCAGGAATATGTAGGTTTTGAAGTCAACAAGCTCTAATAAACCTTTTCTAACTGCCGAAAATCACGTTCAACTTCGATCCAAAGTGCGCGATTATGCGGATCAGTTTTCAGAGCTTTTTTGAGATAAATTCTCGCTTTTTCCAGCTTTTTATCTTTAATTAGAGCGCGTCCAAATCGTTGATAAGTAATAGCTTGCCATTGACGAATTTCCACATCTTGCGGAATCCGTTCAGCCAAACCTTCGATTAAAGCGATCGCTCTAGGAAAGCGTTGATATTTCAGCAATTGTTGCAATTCTCGATAAGAATTTTCCTTCAATTTTTGCTCGAGTTCTGAGAGTTGAGGGTTTCTTTTTAAGGCAGGTTCTTGACGAGTCACTTTCACCCGGAGCGGTTGAAAAGGCACTTGAGAAACAACCGTTTGCTGAGGTTCAGATGGACTAAAACTTTCGGCTTCGGGTTTAGCAATATTCAGCAAAAACTTATAAGCTTCTGTCACCGCTATAAATTTTTCTCGGGCTAAGTGATCCGGGTTAACATCAGGATGATAAAGCCGAGCCAGTCGCCGATAAGAAGCTTTGACTGCTTCTAAACTTGCACCAGATAGCAATCCCAATTGTCGATAATAATCTGCCGTATCCATTCAGTTTGTATCAACTCCGTCAACCCTAATTTTAGTTAACAGCCTTTACAGTTTACAGAATTGTAGGGGCGGGTTCCACACTGATCGATGTTTCCCACAAACAACTGACATAAACCCGCCCTACCCGTTTAAACCGGACGTTCTTCGATCACCTGATCAACTAAACCGTAGTTTCTAGCTTCTTCGGCGGATAGGAAGTAATCGCGATCCGTATCTTTCTCGATTTTTTCGATCGATTGATTCGTCCGTTCGGCGAGGATACTGTTTAACAGACTGCGAATTCGTAGAATTTCTCGGGCTTCAATTTCGATATCCGTCGCTTGACCCCGAGTTCCGCCCATCGGTTGGTGAATCATAATTCGGGCGTGAGGGAGGGCGAGGCGCTTTCCAGGGGTTCCCGAAGCTAACAGGAAAGCCCCCATCGAAGCCGCCAAACCCACACAAATGGTCACGACATCGGATTTAATGTATTGCATGGTATCGTATATTGCCATGCCTGCTGTGACGGAACCTCCGGGGGAGTTGATGTAGAGATAAATCGGCTTATTCGGATCATCAGAGTCCAAATAGAGCATTGACGCCACAATCCGATTGGCTAACCCATCGGTCACTTCTTGACCCAGGAAAATAATTCGTTCTTGGTTCAGACGGGTATAGATATCAACCCATCTCTCATATTGACTACCGGGAAGGCGGTAAGGAACACTGGGAATACCAATAGGCATGACTATTTTCTCGCTCTTGCTAATAAAATTAACGAAATTAAACAGCTAAAACAGGTTTTGGCAAATCTTTGCGGCTTTGCAGAACCCGATCAATTAAACCGTATTCTTTGGCTTGTTCGGGGGTCAAATAGAACATCCGATCCGTATCTTTAGAGATTCTCTCGATCGATTGACCTGTATTCTTAGCCATAATTTCCAAAAAGGTTTGTTTATTGGCTAAGACTTCTTTCGCCCGAATCTGAATATCAGTCGCTTGACCTCGGGCGCCTGATTTGGCTTGATTGAGAATCAGCGTAGCATGAGGTAAGCTAGCACGGTATCCTTTTGTACCTGCTGACAAAATCATCGCCGCCGTTCCCATCGCTTGACCGATGCAGATCGTATGAACAGGCGGTTTGATGTAGCTGATCGTATCGCAGATGGCAAAGGCTTCGGTTTCAAACCCGATCGCATCTCCTCCGTACCAGGAAGTCCCAGTCGAGTTAATGTAAAAATAGATGGGTTTATCGGGATCGTCGAACTGTAAGTACAGCAGTTGAGCAATAATCAGTTCGGTGACATCAATTCCGACTTGGCGTTTAATGTCATCAGATGAATACAATGGCAATCCCAGGTAAACAATCCGCTCTTTTAACAGCAGAGATTCTAAATCTGGGGGCGGTGTCCGAAGCGGGCTATCGTTGTAGTATGAGCTTTGCACGGTTTATTCGGTATGAACTCTTCAAAAATTGTAGCTTGAACCCAGAAAGCGATTCTTATACAGAAATACTAACGCAAGTTCAGCTCAGTCTGATCAGGGTTAGTTTACAACCTTTTTCAGTGATCCTCTGTATCTCGATTTCATCCCAGTCGAGTGATAACGCTCCTTTTATTCAAGGGTTTTGGCGAATTTTAGGGTTTTTAACTGCTCATCTTAAACGGTTCGGTGATTACGCCAAGGTGTGGATTTCCGATCTCAAAAGCCTTCGGGGATAATTGCTCTGACAGAGGAACACCACCCCTAAACCTCTGACAACGCAGCATTAAACATTAACAATCCGCTCAAATTAGCGGGTTTTTAGACATTAACCTTGCTCACTTTACCTGATTTTCTAGGTATCAGGAAGTTGCTGTACAGTTAGTGTAGAGTTAAACAAATTACTCTGAGTCACGAAAGGGCTATTCTGATATAAAGATATACTAGCGCAACTCCAACTCACTCCTATGAACGTTAGTTTAGAACCTTTTCTCAACGATCCGAATCTCGATATCACTCAAGGAAGCAGCCAGCGTCAGCTTTCTCTATCGGTTTCAGCGATTCCTAACGCTGTTGATCACCATGTTCCCCTGAACCTCTGTCTGATTTTAGATCATAGTGGTTCGATGAGTGGGCGTCCGTTGGAAACCGTGAAAAAAGCGGCGGGTGAATTAATTGATCGCTTAAACCCTGGCGATCGCATTTCGGTTGTCGTATTTGATCATCGGGCTAAGGTGTTAATTCCGAATCAAGATATTATTGATCCAGAAGGGATTAAAAAGCAAATTAACCGTTTAAGAACCTCGGGCGGCACCTCGATTGATGAGGGGTTAAAACTCGGGATTGAAGAGTTGGGAAAAGGGAAACTTGAGCGCATTTCTCAAGCGTTTCTCCTGACGGATGGTGAAAATGAACATGGAGATAATAATCGCTGTTTGAAGTTGGCAAAACTGGCAACGGATTATAACTTGACTTTAAATTCTTTGGGTTTTGGAGATGATTGGAACCAAGATGTTTTAGAAAAAATTGCCGATGCAGGTGGCGGAACACTCGCTTATATTGAATATCCAGAACAGGTAATTGATGAGTTTAGTCGCTTGTTTAATCGGATGCAATCTGTGGGTTTAACCAATTCTTATTTACTTTTTTCTCTGATGCCGGGAGTAAGATTTGCTGAGTTAAAACCGATTGCCCAAGTTTCCCCAGATACGATAGAATTACCGTTACAAAAAGAAGCCGATAAATTTGTGGTTCGTTTGGGGGATTTAATGAAAGACATAGAACGAATTGTTCTCGCGAATCTTTATATCGGAAAACTGCCCCCAGGAAGACAAAAAATCGCTCAATTACAAGTCCGTTATGATGATCCAGCTTTGGGAATGCAAGGATTATATTCTGAACCTGTTTTGTTAGAAGCTAATGTCATGCAAGGCTATCAACCGACTCAAAATTCCCAAGTTCAGCAACATATTTTAGCCTTAGCGAAATACCGACAAACCCAAATTGCCGAAACAAAACTCCAACAAGGCGATCGCGTCGGCGCCGCAACAATGTTACAAACCGCCGCAAAAACAGCATTACAAATGGGGGATAAAAACGCCGCAACTGTTTTACAAACCAGTGCAACTCGTTTACAATCAGGTGAAGAACTTTCAGAAGCCGAGCGCAAGAAAACCCGCATTGTTTCTAAAACCGTCTTAAAAGGTGAATAATTATGTCTTCCCCTCAAAAATTTATCTAAACTCACCCCCCACACAAATGTAGGGGCGGGTTCCGAACAAATCTCTGTTTTCCTATCAACAATCTATCTAAACC
>NZ_LATL02000233.1 GCF_000972705.2 Limnoraphis robusta CS-951
AGATTTATGTTTCTAACAAATAACCAATATAAACCCGCCCCACTCCGACAAATAACCAATATCAACCCGCCCTGACAATTAACCCAAACAAACGGGGCGGGTTAATTAATATTGTTTCTGGGATGAACAAATCAATTTGAACCCGCCCCTACTCAAATTTGTTAATCTAGTTCTAGCGATTTTTTGCTCCGGTAATTTTCAAGTTGAATGGGGTTGAGAAATGAATGATTTCGGTTTTAAGCCACTGGTTTTTCTGTAGCTTTTGTGATGTATTTGAGAATTAACTCAAACTTCTCCCGAATATCCATCAGTTCTTTCATCCAAGTATTAGAAGCGGCGATAGATTCTTCTTCACTGCGACGAGCAACTGAGATTTGTTTCTCAATTTCTCCATAAACCTGTTGTTCAAATTCACTAAGCTGTATACTGATTTGAGCCTCTAAATCTTTACCAATTTTCTGAAATTCGCTCGTAATTTCTTGACGGCATTCTGCCATTTTCTGTTCTTGTTCACTTTCTTTGAGCGCCTGCATTACATCCAATCCTACGGAAACAATAGCCATTACTGGCCCTAAAAACTTAGCCGCATTACCAAGATTTTTGGCAATACCGACAGCCTGCCAAGGTTTAAACTTAAATCCGACAAATTTACCCACTCCAAGAACTGTTTGATGTAGTCCACTTCCTACAACATCCATAGAGCGTAAAAATCCTTGTTGACCTGCTGTACCCAAAAAGCCACGAGTCGCTGAACTTGTGATATTTACTCCGGCTTTGGTTCCAATATCACCAAGGAAATTGATTTGACTTTTGATGGCTTCTACATTCATACCAGGCTTTACATTTTGAGCTGATACGTTTTGGTTTTTATCTAAACAAGTAACAAAGGCTTTAACTAAATCACTTTCAAAAACCTGTTCAACTTCCTGGCGTATATCTTCAGCCGCAGCATTAATTACAGATTGCAGGTCTGTTTCGGCTTTTTCGTAGTGTTTCTGAACGTTTATTTCAGCCTGTTTATTCAAAATTTCTATGTCTTCGCTTCCGACTGCTGAAGCCAGAACATAACCTTCTTTAGAAATTTCAGAAGACATTTTCAAGCCAATATTTTGAACTTTAGTTCGGATGCGACTCCGTTCTTTTCGGACAACACGAGACAAACGATTTAAAATTTCGAGGAATGCGGAATCATTCGTAGAGTTGCGGGTAAAAATTAGCTGTGCTTCTTCCAAACAACTGAGTGCAATTCGGACGGGAGTATCAAATTTTGCTAATGCCGCACGTTTGTTAACAAACTCATTCAGGGAATCAATAAACGTCTGAAAACGGCTAATTTCCATCAGAAAATCATCCTTTTCATCGACACCCTCACAGTAGTCTTTTGCATCGATAAAGCAAACCGGAAATTCATCCAGGCTGTAAGGTTTCAATGCTTCTGCTAGACTGTGGCGGTAGTTGGCAATTTTTTGTTCTTCTTCTCCCGCTTCATCAGACATTTTATTGATGACGAGCATCATTTTCCAGCGATAACCTTTTTCATAGGCTAACTTTTTGAAGTTCTCAACGGTAACGGAGTCGAACAGCATATAGGTGAGACAAAATACCAATAAATCGGCTTTTTTAATCGCGTCGTAGGTAATTTCATCGTGATCTTGGCGTTCTGTAAACAGTCCCGGCGTGTCAAGAACTTGAATACCATTCCAGTTGTAGGTGCTGGTTTTATCGGTGGCGATATCCGCATCAATTTTGATGTCTCGTTTTCCGGTCAGTGCAGAGATAATTGTTGATTTTCCCGCACTATATTGTCCGACAAAAGCAACGCCAATTGCTCCTTGTTCCCGATATGTTTTTAATTCCTCACGCAGTTTTTTCCGAATTTCTGTGAGTTCGGGTTTATTTTCCTGTTCTAGTAGCTTATCAAAACTAACGAGATTTTTTTTGAATGCAGAACCAATTTTGGCGGCGAGGAAATCCTGATTATTCTCAGTCATGGCTTGTTTCTCCTATTTAACAGATTTGTGAGATTGAATTGAAATGTCTTCTTGAAGAACCTTTTTCAGTTCATCCATTGATTTTTTGATGGTGAGTTCAGAGCGAGTGATAATCGTCATTTTGTGTCCGAACTTCCGTTGAACCTTAGCAACTGTTTTTCTGGCTCCTTCTTCAGTTAAAGGTTCGTATTTTTCTTGACTCCAATCCAGAATTCGCTTGGCATAAGCACGATTAAGATACTTGGTACAGTCCGAGAGTTTTTTCTGGGCTTCCTCCAGTTTGAGAGAAAAACTTTCTAATCCCAAAGCGAGTTCCTTGAAATAGGATTCGATATTCATAATTACAAAAGCACAGGAATTTGAAAATTCACTTCGGGCTTTTTCCAGCGTTTCCTGTTTTTGGGTATTCAGTTGCTCATACAAATCCTTTGAAATGTTGTCAACCGCGCCGCGACGTTTCTGATCTTTTGACTTGAATAAACCAGTAAGATTCCCGATAATTCCAGCAACAATTACTAAAGGCATTGCAAAAGGTGATGAAAACAATAGAAGAACTGTACTGGCTACCCCTAAAATAATTCCTCCAATTCGCAGGATATGTTGAGTATCCCCAGAATCTTGCTGTGTAAACTTAAAGTTACCACCGCCTAGTTCAGCAACTAACTGTAATTCATGGCCGATTTCTTCTAAGACCTCTTGAACTTCACGCTGAAACTGTTCACCCGCTTCCTGAAAAGCAGACTTTAAACGCTGTTCAAAATTGAGAGATTTTAGTGTTTTCTCCCAACCGAGTTTCAATCCCAACTCGTTTGAATTCCAATGTTCCTCAGCAAACGATGGAACAGCATTAATCGCCTCTTGAAATATCGTTTCGATTTCTGTTTGTAAGTTGCTGCGGCTATCTTTGAATGCAGTCTCAATTTTCTTTCGGATTTCCTCCCGTTTGCTTTGAATTGTTTCTGCTAACTGTCCATAAATTTGAGCTTGTCCTGCAACCCAGTTATAGGGTGTATTAATGGCGCCGACTGTCGAACCGAGTAGAGTTTGCGATCGCCGAATAGTTCCGTATTGAATCAAAGACTCACGAATAGAATCTAAGAAATCTTGCATTCGACTGGCTTTGAACAATTCCTCTTTGCGATTTTCATGTTCGGGTTCGCGGGAAAGTTGAGCCGCCAAAAGCATCACCGGAACAATGGGAAAGTAATCGTTTGCATAATGCTCTTTTGCATAGCGGCGAATGCGTTCAATATGTCCGCCCAAACCGCTTTGACCTTCCATTTCAAAGGCTTTATCGGGATCTTTAAGAAAATGTTCTAATCGACGCGAATCGCGCAAATTTTTCTTAACGTTCAATAGAACAATGAGCGGTTTTGCTTTCTTTTTCAGCAGATGTAAAAACTCAAATTCTGTTGCTTGAATGCTGTCGTTTGTCACCACATAACAGATAACGTCCGACTCCTCAATCACACTTTCTGCAATTTCTTCGTCACTTTTTCCGCCGGGAGCGCCAATCCCAGGCGTGTCAATAATCCGAATATTTTTCCACTCATAAACTCGGTTGTAACGAGTCGTTCGCTGTTTTCCAACTCCTATCGCCTCCCATCCATCGTTAGTAACAATGGCGTGAAGTGTGCTTTTTCCCGCTTTCGTTCTGCCCATAAAGGCAATGCTAAAGTGATTGATAGCGCGTTCTTTTGAACGGAGGGATTCCTGCACATCCTCAATTTCTTTTATAATTTCAGCCGAGAGCGATTTTTCAGTTAATTCGAGTTGTTTTGCAACTTCTTTAGCCGTGTTTGCCTGACCTTTACTGTTGGTTTTTGACTGAATTTCATAAATCGATTTTTGCAGATTTTTTCCCAAATAGTAAAGTATCGACAAAGCACTTCTCAGAGCAAATTGTGAAAATTGGTAATCTTCCTTAGCAACAACGGCACACTCACGAATCGCTTCATCATATTCTGGCCCCGATAACAAAATTTCTCGCCGCAGTTGCTCAACTTTTTCTTCTGCTCCCGTTAAATTAGCTAATTTATTAACCAAAGCCCGGGATAAAATCGAATCGGCTTTCTGAAGTAAACGCGCACTAACAGAAAGTTTTTGTTGATTGGACTCATCAAGAAATCCCGTATCAGAAAAGGCTCCGGCTTCTTCAATTTTTTTCTGTATTTCTCCTTTCGGCCAGTTCCAAATCTGTGCAATTCGTTCGGCCATCTTCCGTTCTAACACCGAACAAAACCCGTCAACATAAGCAATCGCTAAAATTTGACACATTGCCTCATCTTTTTGACTGCTGGGTACTCGCCTCGCAATTTCTTCCACAGATAATTGATCATCATCTTGGGCGAGAATCTTTTCCATTTCCGCAAGAGTGCTTTGTCCGGCTTCAATTTGAGTCGCCAGTTCATGGAGTGCTTTTGATTCTTCGCTGTGAATTTGTTGGTCAGCACAAACCATGTGTGTGACTAATAAAAAGGGATAATTTATCGTGTTAGAATGGTTGTTAGTTTCAGTCTTTTTGAGTGTCGTTTGCATCTTGCTTAACCCTGTATTAAAGTAACCAATACGTTGAAGTCGGAGTCAGCAAGATAGCCACTATCAGCAATACCTGTTAATGAAATATCTGCTAAAGTTGCCTGAGTTGCCCTATCAGTGTTGAGACGGCAACTTGCTTTACTCAAGCCCATAGTGTTTTCTCCTAGAGGTAGAGAGTATTAAACTTTTGAAATCTCTACATCTAGCATAGATTTAAAATCTCAGATTTAACAGCGTGGAATTACTGATATTTGATCAAATTTTGAAGCGCTTAAATTGGGTTGCGTCTCCGTGAAAATACGGAGTTTTTCTGAGAAATGCGATCAACTGTATTTTTCTTGTATTCTCAACGGATTGTTATCACTGTACAATCTTTTCAGAATTAATATCATTTAAGATACAATTCTCGAAAGTCATCCCGACTAGGCTATCCTAAAAAGAAGTGCAAGTGAAAGAACCGCCATGTCATCTACTCCTCGTCCTCCGGCGTCGGGTTCACAACAGTCCCCAAAAGAAACCCCCTCTCTGGAAATGGGGTTAGCGGCGCTGAAACAAAAACAGTATCAAAAAGCGATAACTCATCTCGAAGCGATCGCACAGTCTCAGTCTAACCGATCAGCCGGAATTCGGGCAGAAATGGCGTTAGTTGTCGCCTATGAACGAACTCGCAACGTCAAAAAAGCGATCGCCCTCTGTCAAAGTTTAGCGCAACATCCTAAACCGAAAGTAAAAACTTGGGCGGAAAAGACTTTACAAGAGTTAAATCAGCGTTATTCTGTAGAAACTCAACCTCAACAAGACCCCGGTTTTGTTCCCTTTGAACCTTCCTCGCAACCCCCAAATATTCAACCCCCAAAAGATGCAGGTTTTGTTCCCTTTGAACCTCCTAAAAAACAGTCTTCTGTTGACGAACAACTGAATAATTACCGTTCAAAATCAGCCCAAAAACAATCCCATATTTTTAAAGAAATTAATAGTAATAAATCTGATTTTTTAGAAAAAAATGTCATTAATAAAATGGCTACTGACACTTCTTTAAAAAAAGAAAATAATATTCAATCTCAAGAAACCTTAGATAAATTTTCAACAAAATTTGAACAATTAACTTGGCGACAAGCAGAACGAGCAACCGAATGGCGGCGTTTAAAATCGTTGAATCTAACGCGATTTTATCTCGAACAAGCTCTAACCGTTTTAGCGTTTCTTTGGTTCACGCCTCGTTTGATAGAGTTTTTAATGGATACCACGAATAATGTATTACTGTGGTTGCCACTTCTTCAACCTCTACAACTATTTTATCAGAATCCGACTGAATCTGTTTATATCAGTTTAGCGGTATTATTTATGTTGTCGCCTTGGCTATTAGATAGCTTGCTAAAATTTGCCTATCGGATGAAACCTTTACCGATGACAGCGTTATTTAACTACAGTCAAGAAGCGAACCGCATCTTAAGAAATTATTGTCAGCAACGCAATTGGAAAGTCCCCGCGTTGAGAGTATTACCGACAAATGCACCGATAGCCATCACCTATGGTTGGTTGCCCAGATTTGCTAGAATTGTTGTTAGTCAGGGATTACTTGATCAACTCTCGGAAGATGAAATTGCAGTCATTTATGCTAGAGAAATTGCTTCAGTCGGTCAGTGGGATTTTCTAGTGATGTCTTTTGCCGCTATTATTACTCAAATCCCCTATCAGCTTTATTGGCAATCTGCACAATGGGTTGAACAGTCTGGAGACTTGATCAACAGATTACCCGAAAAAGTCCCCAATTTTGTTCGGTCTATTCTATCGTTGATTATCCCAATCCTCAACGGAATTTTCACAATTATTTCACCTTTCAGTTATGGGTTGTATCGAATTTTGCGATTGCCCACATTGTGGCTGTCTCGCCGACGAGTTTACTACAGCGATCGCACCGCTTGCAACCTGACGGGAAATCCAAACGGACTAACTCGCGCGATTGTCAAAATAGCGATAGGAATGGCTAAGGAAATTCAGCAGCAAGGTACAAGCAGCTTACTAGAGGGGTTTGATCTGTTGATGCCTGTCAGTTCCTCTCAAGCGCTAACATTCGGTAGTGTAGCGGCTGATTATGGTAAGATCGAATCTCTGCTCACATGGGATTTAGCAAACCCCTATCGTCAATGGTTGGAAATCAATAACACACATCCGGTAATTGGCGATCGCTTGTTGATATTATCTCAGTATGCAAGTTTTTGGAATTTGAACACCGAGTTGGATTTATCAGCGAAAAATTCTGCATCTACATCGGATCGGTCTTTGCAACACCGTCGATTGCTTCTACAAGGTGCGCCTTACTTTGGGCTTCCGGCGGGTTTGATGCTAGGAAGTCTCATCTGGTTATTGGGCGGCTTTTTGTCTGCTGTGGGCGTTTGGCAATTAGAATGGTTGTTTGGGGATTTTTGGATTTTGGCAGGTTGCATTCCCCTGGCTTGCAGTTTAGGAATTTTCCTTCGCATCAATTCTTTCTTTGCTGAGATTAAACCCTCAACGCCACTACAAAACCCGAGTTTGGTGAGTCTGTTGACAGATGCTAATGCACTACCGATAGATAGTCAACCTCTGTATTTAGAAGGAAAACTTCAGGGGCGAGAAGGTTTGAGCAATTTGATGGGACAGGATTTAATTTTAAAGACGGCTACAGGTTTGATCAAGCTGCATTATATTCCGGAATTGACTCCTCTGGCAATTTTTGGCAAATCAAGCCATCCGGTTGAATTAATCGGTGAGTCGATTAATCTTAGAGGATGGTGGCGACGAGGTGCAACACCTTGGATAGATGTCGAAACTTTACAAACTCAAGATCATCAAGTGACTTTGACAGGAGGACATCCAATTTGGTCTACAATCTTAGCTTGTGTCCTGGCTTTTTGGGGGGCTTATATGATTTCTCAAGGAGGATTCTAAGTTTTTGTAAGTTTTAAGAAGGTTGGATTTGCATTTTGCTCAACTCAGTGTTACATTTGTTTACAAAGCTTTAATAATGGATGAACCTTTCGGGTAACTCGGAGGAAAACTTAAATCAATCGGAAAAAGATTGCCAAAGACATTCAGATTGTAGTCAGAAAAAATTTTGAAGCAATTGCTAGAATTCTGCCCACAGATATGATATGTTAGAGAGTGGCTTTAAATTATCCGGTTATGGATAGTAGAGAGCAGAGTTTTATAAAAGTTGCTGTTTTTTACCGAACGGGTATTAAAGCAGGCGACTTTTTCTCCAAATGTTCTATTTTGTACCCTTGGGTGTACTAAACTTGAGTAGGCGTTACATCGACAGGAAGCTGAAATCCATTGATATTAGTTTTAGAGTCTGGGTTAAAGATGTTTTAATCGACACTCAAGGGAATTGAAAGCGTATACGGCAGTAAGTTGTTAAGAAATGACCGGAAGTTTACAAAACAGCCTAAAAAATTATAGGTCTCTGCATCAGCGAATACAGGTGGAGAAGAAGTTTCAAAATCACCCGTTCGGTTGGTATAGACCTATAAACTGTTGTAAAGTTTTTTTCTACGCGAGGCAAAAAAGCTCTCAAGTTGGAGAGTATTTTTCGATAACAGATGTTTATTATTCAAAGGATAGCAGTCAATGTGCTGTTATCTAGTTCACTCATTTTAGTTGATATTCGGAGGTTTTAGTCATGCCCGTTCGTCTTTATGTTGGAAATCTTCCCAAAGAACTTGAACGCAAGGAATTACAAGACGTTTTTGCTGAAGAAGGAGATAGCGTCTCTGCTAAAGTGATTACGGATCGTAAGACCGGAAAATGTCGAGGTTTTGGTTTTGTCACCGTACAAACCGATGAAATCGCCGATCAAATTGTTGAAAAATACAATGGCTTCATGTTCAAGGAAAATCCCCTGAAAATAGAAAAAGCATTGCCCCGTAAAAAAGGCAAAAATGAAAAAGGAGAGGGTTCACCCGAAGAGGAAGTTCGCCCAGTAGCCACTAAAACGGCAAGCAGTAAGAAGAAAAAATCAGGTCGAGGCAATTCTTCATCAAGTCCTTCGGGAAGTTCATCAAGTTCTAGCTCGGACTCGGTTCAACCCGATCCTCGTTGGGCGAACCAGTTAGAGAAGCTCAAAGAAATGCTAGCTCAAACCACAAATACCTAGCCCTCAGACTAGATTTTCAGCTAAACAAAACCCGCCCGAATCAACTTCAGGCGGGTTATTTAATTCAATAGAGCCTTATTAAAGACGTTCAAGATTACAACACAATGGACCTCAAAAACGCAACAGGTAAACAGAACAATTTACGCCGAGTCGGAACATAAGCCCGTCGGGTAAAAACATCATACCGATTGCGCTCAATTTCATCGAGAATCTTGCTGTAGAGAAGTAATGCAGACCAAACCGGCCAGCGAATATCAGGACTCAAAGCGCGAATCCCTCGTTCAGCCAGAGTATAGAACTTACGCGCTCGCTGAATTTGAAAACGCATCAGTTCTCGCCAGCGATCATCGACAACTCCCTTCAATAAATCCTCTTGCGTGTAGTTGAACAGGGCTAACTCTTCTAGGGGAAGATAAATACGACCTCGGCGAGCATCCTCACCGACATCTCGGAGAATGTTCGTCAATTGATTAGCAATTCCAAGGGCGATCGCTTCTTCTGTCGGGATATCAAAGCCAAGTTCATGATCCCAGGGTGCCTGATAGTCCGGTTGGGCAACGCCCATCACGGCCATAGACATTAACCCAACTGTACCCGCCACCCGATAGCAGTACAGTTTCAATTCTTCAAACGTTTCATATCGACTGCGGTAAAGATCCATCCGTTGACCCGCAATCATATCTCGAAACGGCTGAATATCCAGAGGATACTGGCTGAGAGTATCCACTAGAGCCACGTCTTCATCGTCAATGGGATGACCTGCGAAAAGAGATTCGAGGTGTTTTTCCCAATGATCCAAAGTTTCAGCCGTTGTCGAACTCGCCATCGGCCCATCGACCAGTTCATCGGTACGGCGACACCAGACATAAATTGCCCAGATCGCCCGACGCTTGGCTTCTGGCATGAGCTGAGTTCCCATATAGAAAGTTTTGGAATACTCCGCAGTAATCTGACGACAGAGTTCGTAGGAGTCTTCCAAGGAAGCCAGAGTTCTCATCCGGAGGGACTTAGACAGTTGTAGCATTCGTCGTTTTTCTGCTCTGTCGCTATCAGCCGTAAATCGGTTGGTTATTGTGTAACAGGGGTGCGGGTTGGGGAATTGACAGAGGCTGAATTACCGTTAAGGGCAGAATCAACCCGAGCAGCCTGGGCTTGCTTGTCAATTGAGGCTGAATGCTGACTAATAGCTTGCGCTGTTAGTTTACCAGAAAGTACAGCACCTTCCATACTACCCAGGTATCGTTGCATCGTATAATCCCCAGTTAGAAAGAAATTGGGAATCGGTGTAACTTGGGAAGGACGACAAGCTTGAGCGCCCGGAACAGCTTTGTAAACCGAACGTGGGGTCTTGACCACATGAGACTTCAACAACTGCGCCTGATGGGGAATTTGTTCTGGAAATAATTTTTCCAATTCTGCCATCGTTGCTGCCACAATCTCCTCATCAGACTTCGCGATCCAATCTTTGGCTGGGGCTAAAACTAACTCTAACATCGAACGATCCGGATCGGAATAAGCCTGACAAGTATTACTCATGTCGGCGTACACACTCAGAAGCGGCGATCTCGAAAACAACAGATGATCAATATCCGTCAGCTTGCGATCAAACCACAGATGCACGTTGATCACCGGAACCCCCTCTAAACCGTCTAGCTTTTGAAAATAATCCAATTTTTGCCAAGCTTCCGGTAACATCAACTTCAGGGGATCAACAGGCATCGCCGAAACATAAGCATCAGCCGTTAACACCTCCTCTGACCCACCGACTTGAAAGCCACTGATGCTGTGATCGGCATTGAGTAAAAACTTTCTAATGGGTGAATTCAGTCGGACTTCACCACCTCGCTCCGTGATATAATCTACAATCGGCTGACAGAGGCGCTCTGTCGGCGAACCATCCAAAAACGCCATCTTGGAGCCATTTTTCTCTTGTAAGAAGCGGTTGAGTGCTGTTAGGATAATCGTTGCTGAAATCTCATCCGGGTCAATAAAGTTCAGAGCTTTTGACATGGCGATAAACACTTCCTTCTCAACCCGAGGCGGAACATTTTGCCGTTTGAGCCAGTCTGAAAAGGAGTATTGATCCATCTCCTCAACATACTTTTGCCCCTGAACCATCGCCGGAATTAACCCCAAGCCAAACCGGATCTTTTCCGGCCAAGTGAGCATATCATTATTACGCAGGATCGCGATCACTCCATTAATCGGAGCAGGTAGGTCAGGAAAATCAAACCGAGAATAGGTACCAGGCTTCTCAGGCTGGTTAAAAATCATCGTGTGTTCTTTCCATTGCAGCCGATCCTCGATGCCCAGTTCTTTGAAAAGCTGCAACATATTGGGATAAGCACCGAAAAAAATGTGCAGACCCGTTTCGTACCAGTCCCCGTCTTCGTCTTTCCATGCAGCCACCTTGCCCCCTAATACATCTCGCCGTTCCAGAACAATGGGCGTATGACCCAAATCTGCGAGATATTTGGCACAAGATAAACCTGCTAAACCTGCTCCGGCGATCGCAACTCGCATTGATAACCTTTAGTCTGTGTGCTTATATTTCGTTCTCATTATACTTTACATCTTGTTACATTCAAGTCCAAGATTTGTTAAAGAAGGATGGGGAGTCAGGAGTCAGGAGTCAGGAGTCAGGAGTCAGGAGTCAGGAGTCAGGAGTCAGGAGTCAGGAGTCAGGAGTCAGGAGTTGGGAAAAACTGGTATCGGAGTGACTGGTATCGGAGTGACTGTAAATTGCCTCTTGCCTTACTTGACGCGATAAAATAGATAATCGGACAACTAAGGCAAATCGAAGCACAAAAGGAGAAAACCAACGCATGGGAAGAGTAGTCGGCATTGACCTGGGGACAACCAACTCTGTGGTCGCTGTCATGGAGGGCGGTAAGCCTGTTGTGATTGCCAATTCTGAAGGAATGCGGACAACCCCCTCCGTCGTTGGTTTTACCCGAGAAGGGGAACGCATTGTCGGACAAATGGCCAGACGTCAAGCCATTTTAGATCCCCAAAATACCTTTTTTGGGGTGAAGCGGTTAATCGGCAATAAATACGCTGACCTCACCCCCGCCTCAAAGCGGGTTCCCTACACCATTCGCCGGGATGAGGTCAGTAACGTTAGAATCAATTGTCCTCGACTGAAAAAAGACTTCGCCCCAGAAGAAATCTCAGCAATGGTTTTGCGAAAACTGACTGAAGAAGCCAGCCGTTTTCTGGGGGAAGAGGTAACTGGGGCGGTGATTACCGTTCCCGCCTATTTTAACGACTCCCAACGCCAAGCCACCCGTGACGCCGGACGGATCGCCGGACTGGATGTAAAACGCATTCTCAACGAACCCACCGCCGCCTCTCTGGCCTACGGACTGGAAAAACGCGAATATGAAACCATCCTCGTCTTCGACTTAGGCGGAGGGACTTTTGATGTTTCCATTCTCGAAGTTGGGGATGGCGTGTTTGAAGTCAAAGCCACCAGTGGCGATACTCAACTCGGTGGAAATGATTTTGACCAAAAAATTGTCGATTGGTTGGCCGATAAATTTCTAGAACAAGAAGGCGTCGATCTCCGACGCAACCGCCAAGCCTTACAACGCTTGACTGAAGCCGCCGAAAAAGCCAAAATCGAACTGTCTGGCATCGGTGTCACAGAGATTAACTTACCGTTTATTACAGCAACCGAAGAAGGGCCGAAACACCTGGAATATCGACTCACCCGAGGTGAATTTGAAGGATTATGTGCGGACTTAGTTCAACGCTTGCGTCGTCCGATCAAACAGGCTTTGATGGATGCTAATCTTAATCCAGATCGGATTGATGAAGTGATATTAGTCGGCGGATCAACCCGAATGCCGATGGTTCAACAAGTGGTTTATAGCTTAATTGATCGCGAACCCAATCAAGGCGTTAACCCAGATGAAGTGGTTGCAGTGGGGGCAGCCATTCAAGCCGGAATTTTAGCTGGAGAAGTGCGAGATATCTTACTCTTGGATGTAACACCTCTATCTCTAGGCTTAGAAACCATTGGCGGTGTGATGAAAAAACTCATCCCTCGCAATACCACTATCCCGGTGCGACGATCTGATATTTTCTCAACCTCAGAAAACAACCAAACCTTAGTCGAAATTCACGTCTTACAAGGTGAACGGGAGTTAGGCAGCGATAATAAATCCTTGGGTAAATTTAAACTCACGGGAATTCCGCCCGCCCCTAGAGGTGTTCCGCAAGTTCAGGTTTCTTTTGATATTGATGCCAACGGGATCTTACTCGTGACAGCCTTAGACAAAACCACTGGACGGGAACAAAGCGTCACCATTCAAGGGGCATCCACTCTCAGCCAAGAAGAAGTGAACCGCATGATCCAAGAAGCCGAACAATTTGCGGATCAAGATCGCTTACAGCGTGAACGAGTCGAAAAACGCAACCGCGCCCAAGCTTTAACCTACCAAGCGGAACGACAACTGCGAGAAGTCGCCTTAGACTACGGGATGCAATTTGCCCAACGTCAGCGAGGACGCATTGAAACCCTAATTCGGGCTTTGCGTGATAGCCTGGAACGAGATGATGATCGCGGAATTGATCAAATTGGGGCGGATCTGCAAGATGCTCTTTATGAACTCAGTCGAGAAGTGTCTGCTTTTGCGTCTGAGGACGAAGATGATTTGTTTGGATCGATCAAACGGACGTTTTCAGCTAGCGATCGCCGTCGAGAAGAACGATATGTCAACCGCGACTATCCCCCTCAATCCGAACGTTTGGACGAAGGTCGAACCCCTAAACGCTATTATCAAAGTGATGACTGGGATGAACAAGATGATGATTGGCTATAAAGTGTTTTCAGAAGCATAAATTCGGTCGATACTTTCAATTTAAAACGTAAAAATCGTCAACCCAATCATGCAAAACTTCCGGAATTATTATCAAATTCTAGGCGTTCCCAAAGACGCAACTTTAGAAGAAATTAAAAGAGTCTATCGCCGACTAGCCAGACAATATCACCCCGATCTCAATCCCGGTGATAAAGAGGCTGAGGAAAAATTTAAAGACATTGGAGAAGCCTATCATATTCTGTCTGACCCCGAAAAACGATCGCAATACGATGAATATAGTCAATTTTGGAAGCAAAAAGGCTTTCAAGGTCGCAAGAGTTCGCCTTTTTCGGGCTTGAAAACTTGGGCCAGTAAATCAACCAATGGTCGGACTCAAACTGAAGAAGTTGATTTTGGAGACTATGCCGATTTTAATACGTTTGTCGATCAATTGTTAGGGCGACGGCGAGAAGTCCGAACAGTGACGGCTGACGCGCCTCGGGTGGAGTCTTCTGATCCCTATCGTTCCCCTCGCACAAAAGCGGTTTATACAGCAGGTTCTCGGGAAGCCAAACGAGATATTGAAGCGCGACTGACTTTACCCTTAGAAAAGGCTTATACAGGCGGAACTGAACGCATTCGCTTAGAAGATGGCCGCAGTTTAGAAGTTAATATGCCTTCTGCAATGATCACAGGTCAACGCATTCGTTTAAGAAATCAAGGCATTGGAGGCGGAGATTTATATCTGAAAATCAATATTTTACCTCATCCGTTTTTTCAAGTGGAACGTTCAGATATTATTTGTGAAGTTCCCATTACGCCCTGTGAAGCGGTGTTAGGAAGTGAAATAGAAGTTCCGACTTTAGATGGTTTTGTAAAACTTAAAATTCCGCCCGGTGTAACGTCGGGGAAACGCTTACGTTTAGCCAATAAAGGTTATCCAACCGGAACCGGAAACCGGGGTGATCAATTAGTCGAATTAAAAATAGTCGTTCCTAAAGATCCCAGTCCTCAAGAACGAGAATTGTATGAAAAATTGCGTCAAATAGAAGCCTTTAAACCCCGCAAAGATTTACCTGTTGATCTTTAAAACGTTGTGGCGCCCAGAGCGCATTCCTAACAGTCTAATTTAGAGCGTTTAGAGTGAGCTTATGATTAAAAGTAAGTAAAACTAAAACAAAACGATGTCAATTGTTTCAGCTAAATCTTATGTGGAATATCGGAATGATGCTTACTGGATTGCAGAAACCCGGATTTCCCTAGACTCGGTTGTTTATGCTTTCCGAAACGGATTATCACCTGAAAGCATTGTTCAGTCTTTTCCGTTACTGACATTGGAACAAGTTTATGGGGCGATCGCATTCTATCTGGCGAATCGTGTTGAGATAGATTCTTACCTAGAAGCCGAGGAAGTCGCTTTTGATGCTATGCCTCAACCCCTACAAATGACCGATCCTGTCCTGTACAATAAGTTAATAGCAGCTAAGTCAGCCAGACAAAAAAGGCAATCATGAGTATTCGTTACCAAGCTGATGCTGACTTAAATCAGGCAATTGTAACGGGGATTTGGCGACGAGAGCCTGCAATTGATTTCCAAACTGCCTTTGCTGCTGGATTGGAAGGTGTTAAAGATGCAGAAGTATTGGCAATTGCAGCACAACAGGGGCGTATTCTCGTCAGCCACGATCGCAAAACCATGCCATCAGAATTTGCTGAATTTATGAGCAAAAATCTGAGTTCGGGAGTAATCATCGTTTCTAGGAAGTTATCAATAGAACTCGTTATCGATGAACTGTTACTGATTTGGGCAGTATCTAGTGCAGAAGAGTGGGTTAATCGTATTGCCAAGCTGCCTCTCTAACAATATAAATGATCGCAAGCACCATCATCTATAGGAACAGGAAGGTTATTGGGTAATTCTGTTAATTTTTCCATACGGTTTTGTCTATTTTTTTATCATTAAACTCTACAAAACTCCAAGTGTAAAAGTGTGTGCCATAGGTTCCTACAAACTTCCGCTCAACCCGGTTTCTCTTCAATCCTTAATCATCTGGGTTAATTCCTCTTTCTCGCAACAGTTGGGCAAGTTTTTCAGCCCGTTGACGTTCATTTTCAGCCCGTTCATCTCCCGTGCGTAAAATTTCGCCTTCGCGATCGCACCACCGCAACCAAATGTGTTGTTGTCCTTCAAAAGCTCCGTCCCAAAGGGTTAATCCCAATTGAATTAACTCTAAAAAGTGATTCTCAAACTCCACATATTGTCCGCCTTGGAGTTGATAAATTCGCAGTTTTTCATTCTCCCTTAAAATTTGTTGCAAGGGGTCAAAAATAACATAATAAGCGACTCCCGCATGAGCATAATCTTTCAGCTTGCTACCGAGTTCTTTACCGACTTTATTCGAGACCATTTCAACTGCAAGTTCAGGCGGTTTTCCCTGTTGCCAAACAAAATAAGAACGATTTTGTTTTTGACTCCAATCTTGAGGCATTTCTACCTCTAAACTAAGAAGAACATCGGGAACAAGCGGAGGTTTATTCAAGCCATAAAATAACCCGATATTTGCAGTCGCCAGAAAAGGAATTCCCGGAGAAAAAGAACTATAAATACTGCTGACTAACAATCGTTGTTGCTTTTCCGAAAAGATATTATCCATCGGAGTATCATCTTCTGTAATGATATGACTCAGATCGGGAGCTTGTACTTCGTCTTGCCAGTTCGGGAATTCCTCAATATTATCAGTAGATTGTTGTTGAGAGGGAGAAGTTGTTGGGTTAGCCATTTTCAAATAATTCCTGTAAAATTTACCTCCCCCCTCTCAATTATAAAATTCTACAAAATAATCAACTCGAGCCTCTGTCTCCTTTACCCGGACTGTCAGGTTGAATATTTTCATCTGACGTTTTGCCTCTGTCTACTTTACCCTGATTTTCAAGGGGTTCAGGTGTTGGTTTGGTTTTGCCTCTGTCTACTTTACCCGGATTTTCAAGGGGTTCAGGTGTTGGTTTGGTTGGGCCTCTGTCACGTCCGGGGTCGCGAGTTTGAGAAGTTTCTTCTATATTTTGATCTTCTGAAACCGACTTTTTTTCTTCGTTCATATTAAAATAGCACCCCTATAAAGCACAAACTTTTAGTATTGTACTATGAATACTGTTAAGCATAAACCCGATTGATAACAAACTTCAGATTTCCATTGAAAAACCAGATTGTTCGGTAGGAGATAAGTAGTATTTCCTAAGTATTTTAAACTATCACTCTTCCACTGCTCCTAACGCTTTTAATGCTACTTTTTGAGCGGAAGTTAAACCGATTGCCCCCGTCATTTTCATTCCTTCATAGGGACGTGCTAAAATCATTGTACCTAAACATTTCCCGGTTTTCATTTCCCACAATTTAATCGTTTGATCATCACCGCCACTGACAAAGGTTTTTCCATCAGGACAACAAGCCACAGACCAAACGGTTTGACGATGTTCGTGACAGGTATAAACACAGTTTCCCGTTTGCAAATTCCACACTTTCACCGTATGATCATCGCTGCTACTAACAATTTGACTGCCATCATTATTAAACGCGACTGACCGCACTCGCTGGCGATGTCCTGTTAAAGTCAGCACACATTTTCCCGTTTCAACTTCCCATAATTTAACAGTGCGATCGCCTCCTGCACTCGCCAATATTTTACCACAAGGACTAAACGCCACGCATAACACCCAGTCGGTATGTTCGGACAAGGTTTGTAAACAAATTCCCCTTTCTACATCCCAAATTTTTAGGGTTTGATCATCACTTCCACTCGCCAATATTTTACCACAAAAACTAAACGCTACCGACTTTACCCGATGCCAATGTCCGGCTAAAGTTTGCAAACATTCTCCGGTTTCAATATCCCAAATTTTTATTGTTTTATCGCGGCTTCCCGTCGCCAACAAACCCTGACAACTAAAACTCACCGAATGCACCCAACTCTCGTGACCCCAAAGGGTTTTTAGACATTCTCCCGTTGTCACATCCCAGAGTTTAACGGTACTATCATCGCTGGCGGTTGCTAATAGGTTTCCGTTGGGATGAAAGGCGGCTGAGGAGACAATATTGGTATGACCTATTAAGGTTTTTTCGCAGGTTTTGGTGTTAATATTCCACAGTCTGACTAAACGATCTTCACTACAACTGACTAATATTTTACCATCAGGACTAAAGATAACAAACGACACCCAATTACTATAAGCATCTAAGGTTTTTAAACATTGACCTGAAGCAAAGTGCCAAAATTTAACACTTTGATCTTGACTGACACTGACTAAGGTTTGATTATCTAGACTAAACCCCACCCACCAGACTAAATGACGATGTTCTTGTAAGGTTTTGACACATTCACCTGTGCAAACATTCCAGATTTTTATCGTATTATCATTGCTTCCGGTTGCCAGTTTTTCACCATCTGGACTAAACGCCACCGCCCAAACTCGTTCTTCATATCCGACTAAATTTTTCGTGCATTTTCCGGTTTCTATCTCCCAAAATTTTACCGTATTTCCATCACTGGCTGTTACTAAGAGTTCACCGTCTGGACTGAGTGCCATTGAAGACATCCAATTCACTTGTGTTTCTAAAATATTAACACAGTTTCCCGTCGCTATTTCCCAAAATCTGACGGTTTCATCTTCGCTACTACTGATAATGATACCCCGTTTTAAATTAAAAGTAATCGCTAAAATTCGTCGGTAGTGTCCTTGTAAAACCTGTAGACATTCTCCGGTTTCTACATCCCAAACTCGAACCGTTTTATCATTACTTCCACTAGCGATCAGTTTGCCATCTTCGCTAAATGCTAGACACTGCACCCGACTATTATGACCTCGTAATGTCTTTAAACATTGACCTGTTTTGACATCCCAAAGTCTCACGGTTTGGTCATTGCTTCCACTGGCGAGAATATTGCCATCAGGACTAAAACTAACGGCCATTACCCAAGCTTTATGTCCGGGTAAAATAGATAAAGGTCGTCCTTCATTTATTTGCCAAAAAACGATATCTTCATCAATTCCTGTGGCTAATAATTCACCATTGGGACTGAGGGCAATTGATAATACACCGCCCACAGTTTGGGTGAATACACATTGATTGAGATCGGCGTGATCAAAGTTAACTTGATGTAAATTAACCCCTTGTAAATAGGCTTGCCAAACGGTTAAATTGGAAAAGTCTAAATCGTTAATGGGTAATTTTAATTCTATCAGAAGATTAAGCAAATTTCCGGCTGCATATCCTCGTTTTTGCGGGAAACGCGATCGCAATTTATCTAAAAGTTGGGTTAAGCATTGATAGACGGCTTCGGGATGTGAAAATAGGGTTAATAATTTTTCGCTGAGAGGTTTGAGAATCAGGCGAATTTGAGCGGTTCTTAAATAGTCTTTGGTGGTGGCTTCTATTAAAGCATGGGTGTCAAAAAGATTTATTTCTCCGGTGGTGATTTCTTCAAATACTTGCTCGATCAGTTGTGCGGTGATATACTCCATCACAACAGGTTGCTGAGTAAATTGGGCGGATTGTTTTTCAATCAGCGATCGCTGTTGCAAAGATTCTAGGGCTTCTAATAAGTCTCGTTGAGATATAGCGGTTAATAAGCCTTGTTTGAGTTGAGATAAAGACATCCATTCCTGATGAATGGCTAACCAATACATCACCTGTTGTTCGAGAGAGGATAACCGAGCAAACTGTTGATCCAGTAAGTCAGCAATATCCCCAAAAATAACCGTTCCTTCGGCTAAAAACTGGGCAACATCTCCCTCAAACAGTTCGGCGATTGTGGTCGATACAATTTTTAAGGCGAGAGGATTTCCCGAGTATGATTCTATTAAAATATTAGCATCTTCTGCGGCAATTTCAAAGCCTTTTTCTCGAAAAATATCTTGACCCGCCTCTGATTTTAAGCCTTCGAGTTGTAAAGAACGAATGGGTTGATTATTGCCTTCTCGATAGCCAATTCCTCGGGGTTTTTCTCGACTGGTTAACAGCAAACAACTTTGATGTTGTGTTTCTCCAATACTTCTAAACAGTTGTCCGTAGCGTTCATATCCTTCTCGATAACTTCCCGCTCGTTTCTTGCTGTCGAGAATCGATTCAACGTTATCTAAAATGATTAAAAATCGTGAATTTTGGAGACATTGGATTAAGGTAGAAATTTGCTCATCAACCGTTTTTGGAACTGGGGTTAATTGTTCGTTTGATAGGAATTGAATTAACTCCGTTAGCAATTTTTCTAGAGGCGGTGCATTGCGGAGACTTCGCCAAATTAATCCCGAAAATTCCCCTTGAATTTGTTGGGCGAGTTTCACGGAAAGAGCGGTTTTTCCCATTCCTCCCATTCCCAACACTGTGACTAACTGACAGCGTTGTTCAAGAATCCAATTTTTCAGGGTAGAAAGTTCAGTTTCCCGATCATAAAATTCGGCACAATTTGGGGCTTCTCCCCAATCTTGACGGGAAATTTTATTGATGGTAATATTATGATTCGGTAAGATTTCAGGAGATTGTGTTGAGGAGATTTCCCCCGTTGACTGCTTAGATTTGGGTGAACGGCGTTGTTCCCATTGTTGCTCAAATTCTGCTAAATTTGCCGCAGTATCCCGTCGATGATGCCACAATTTTAAAGTAAAATGCCAGCTATCCGATCCTTGAGTCGAAGAGCGATTATCTTCTAATATTTCGATAAAATCTTGGAGACTTTTTAGGCTTTCTTTGAGTTGGGTACCATTTAACTTTTCTCCGGTTCCTATTTCGGCTGTCAAGGCTTCAAGATATCTTACCTTTGTACGGACAACTAATTGTTTCTCTGTTTGCCAGTTTACCTGAATCTGTGACTCATAGCGATCGCATTTTTCTAACTCCCCATTAGCGTAGGTGATCAAGACTTCCAAAAGGCGTTTTGTCCGTTTTTTGGACTGGGGGCCATAGTTAGGTCTTGGCATAGATACATCCCTAAATTATTTAATTTGTTGTTTCAAAAATACACGCATCAACCCTATTTTTCAAGGGAATTTCCAGATTTCAACTCAATTGAGTGCAAACCGCAGTGTAAAATATGGCGATACGCACTCAAATTTATAGTAAATTGTAGGATGAGCTTATGCAGTACCTCTGGCTACCCTCTCCTACGAGGAAAGGGAAAAGGAAGTTTTAAATAGCCATAAGTTTACAGTAGGGGTGGGTTCCCATAGATTTAGCCAATAAACAATTTCAATAAACCCGCCCCATCCCACTGATTTAAAATCCACAATAATGAGGTAAATTAACGTGTCAAATATTGATCAATTAATCGATAATTTGCAACAGTTTGACGAAGACGAACTCAAGATAAAATTGGGGACGTATATACAAGAATTGGGAGACAATTTGAATGAACGGGGTGCCATTGATGATTTAGAAGAAGTCAGTCGGGGAGGGGTTCCGAGAGGGCCGATGGCGGATAAAGCGTTGGCAATGGGTGAACGTTTATTAACAAAATTGAATGCAGAATCCTATGATTTGTTGTGTGGAAATCCCTTCGGAGATCAGGGGGAAATGTTGCAAACCATTGAAACGGCAATGAAGGAAAACACAACAAAAGCTGCAAGTTTGATTACGCCTATTTTAGTGGCAAATTTTGGGTTAGCACCCGCAGTGGCGGCAATTGTTTCAACGTTAATTGTTCAAAAAATTGCCAAGTCTGTCGGAGAAACCATTTGTTCAAGTTGGGAAAAAGTGATAGAAAAATGATTTATATTAGCCCCCAAACCCCCAATTATGGCAGGGCCGTTTCAAAGTCGATAAACATTTGCTTAGAACCTCTCCCCCAACCCCTCTCCTATAAGGCGAGGGGAGTATTTTTTTTGATTAATAAGTATATC
>NZ_LATL02000234.1 GCF_000972705.2 Limnoraphis robusta CS-951
CTGTCTTCACTGATCACTGTTCACTGGTCACTGTAAACTGTCTTCACTGGTCACTGGTCACTGTAAACTGTAAACTGTCTTCACTGTTCCCTATTGCCCGGTAACATTTTCGCTTTCATCGCCGCCAACTCCGCATCAACATCATTATCATCCGCTTCGAGAGCATCAAACTGTTTTTCTAAATCATTCCCAGAGAGTTCAGCCATCGCCTGAGAACGGGCTTCGAGTTGCATCACCTGATCTTCCATCTGTTCAAAGGCATTTAAAGCGCTTCCCGTGCTAGTATTGCCGAGAATCTCATTTAGCCTTTCAGAAGCTTGAGCCGAACGCGCCCGAGCCACAAATAGATCTTTTTTCGCCTTCGCCTCACTAATTTTACTCTCCAGCTTTCGCATATTTTGCCGCAACTGTTCAACCACTTGAGCTTGCTGTTCGAGTTGAGCAGACATTACCGCTTCCGTTTCCAGATAAGACTTCCGGCGAGTTAAAGCTTCTCGGGCGAGTCGTTCTTCTCCTTTTTGCAAAGCGAGTTGTGCGCGTCTGTACCATTCTTCAGCAGTGGTTTTTGCCTGAGAAGATTGGCGCTCGGTGCGTTTTTGGGTGGCGATCGCTTGAGCAACCGCTTGTCTGAGTTGCACCAAGTCTTCCTGCATATCCATCACCGTTTGTTCCAGAATTTTCTCTGGATCTTCGGCTTGGCTGATCAAACTATTAATATTGGCGCGAATAACCCGCCAAAGGCGACCAAAAAGCCCCATAATGATTTTTCCCCAAGCTATTCTCCAGTTTTCGGTGTGTCATACTGCACAGAAACACCTTGAACGCGCAGTTCTTCAGCCAGACGTTGAGCCGCAGCCTGATTATCCAACGCACCCATCTGAACTTTTACCCCGGTTTTAAACTCTCGCACATAAGCATCCGGCACAACTTCTCGGACTTTTTCTAGCGCTCGTTCATCGGTGTAGGATGTCACCACATAATACAGTCCATCATTGGCTCTAACGGGAGCGGTGTTGGGTTTAGTTGCGGCTCCGGCTGGAGGTTGAGGAGTGGGTGTCTGTACAGGTGCAACAGTCGGTGCTGGTGCAGGTTTGGGAGTTGCCGGAACCGGATCAGGAAGGAGTTCATTCGTCAGGTTGCTCATTCCAGGCCCACTCGGTAGGGGACTGGGTGGCGTTAAATTTTGAGGATTTGGGGGAACCGCAGTTTGAGTCGTGGGTGCCGGAATCGGATTCGGATTGGGATTAATATTGCTAAGGGTGCTTAACTCTAGATCAACAAATTCACGAGCAGCTAAATTCGGCTTGGGTTCCAGAGGTCTCGGAGCGGCCGAATCATCTGTTTGTTGGGGGTTTTGATTAAATTTCCACCAACGATTTAACCCTAAAGTTGCCATTCCTGACGGCGACATCACCACATAGCCCAAACCGATACAGGATAAGAGAAACAGCAACATTGATCCAATCCCCACAGGGGTCAATAAACTCCCCACCCAACTGCGTTTTCTACGTCTAGCCCGCCGTTCTTCGAGACTGCTGACCAATTGTTGAGACGATTCTAGATAACCCTGGGGTGCATAGGGATTAACGGGTGAGGGGGGAGAACTGTGACCATTTGTAGATGACCCTGACTCGGTTTCTGATAAACGAGGGGCTAAGGGTGCCGATGACGGGACAACAACAGATTCCCAACCCGATGGGATTTGGGATTTGGGAGATTTGGCGACAGGTGTAGCTGGGGCTGAACTCGGTTCAATATTACTTTCTCCCGCAGAGACAGATAACACCTCTGAGGGTTTTTGAGTGTAAGAACTCGATGGCGGCTTTGCAGGGGTTGGGGTCGGGGTTGTCTTGCGTCGATAGCGTCGATATCGCGAGAGTTCTTCTTCGAGTTGAACATCTAGACTCCCTAAAACCGCTTTAAGTGCGGGTTGCAGTTGAGCATCTGAAGATTTGTTCGAGTTGACCACAGAAGATTGATTCATGCGAAGCACTCCTAACAGTTTTGTAGTGGAAAATAAAATTAGCAGCTTTTCAGACTTGAGTTTCTTTAGATATATTTTGATGCAATCGTTAAATCAGGTTTTAGGTCGTTTACACATTCAGCTTCTGACTCCCGAACAGCAGCAGTTTCAATCAACGCTTGACCACTGGGCTATGGTTGTCGGTCAAAGGGCGATCGCTCACACTCGACCTGTTTCTATCAACCGAGGAGTCCTGATTGTCGCGACTTCTAGTGCTGCTTGGTCTCAGCAGCTCACCTTCAAGCGATCGCAGATTCTCCGACAGTTAAATCAAAGACTTTCTAATCCTTTGAATGATATCAAGTTTTCCACGGCTCTGTGGCATGGTCAAGGCAATTGTTCAGTTTCGGCTGAGGATGCTGCTGATCGACCCCAAAATCATCCTAGTTATATTACAGATATTCCCCCTTCCCCAACTAATGCTTCACCCACTCCAGTTTCTCCCCAAACTGCTTTTGCAAATTGGGCGGAAATGATCCAAAGGCGATCGCAATCTTTACCTGAATGTCCTCAGTGTCATTGTCCGACCCCACCCGGAGAACTGAAGCGTTGGTCTGTGTGTGCCATGTGTTTTAGCCAGCAACCCTTTCAACCCTAGTTTTTAGTTTATTCAAAAAAAAATATTGAGATTATATGGCGATCGCGATCGCAAATTCTCGGGTAGTCCTGCGGGAAATGACCAAAGCCTCAAGGACTCTGACTTTCTACTTGAGAGAGTTTCCGCTCTACCGATTTGCCTCTGTCCCCTTTCCCCGATTTGATCCGTTGTATATTTCCATTTTTTCTCTCTAAAGCAGGATGTACAAACCTCTTTTTGTAGCTCTATTGACATTTTATCTTTACGGGTTTAGCTTGATCCCCAATTGGTTTCCCTTGCTACAGTCCAAAATCTTCCCCGTTTACAGTTCTCAACTTTCCCTGGCTTAATTGTATCTGTTTATAAACCAAATCTAAAATAAACATAAAATTAAATTGTGGCTTGGGGATCGCTCAAACTTAGACAGAATAATGATTGATGGATAATTAATCGTGCTGGCTCGATCCATGACAATAAAGAGTATCAAATGGATTCATACAGGAGTACCTCATGGACGCCTCACACACTCTGACCTCATGCTGTCGTTGCTGCCAACATTACACACCCGAAGGCCGCAGAGGTGGACACTGTAGCCAGCTTCATGTTCCCGTTAAAGGCGGATGGAAAGCTTGTCACTTAGCAATGTTAGCGTTTTCTTCACCTTGGGAAGAAGCCCAAAAAATGGTCGTTTTACCCCAAAAAGTCGAGGTTTTACCGGATAAAGTCTCCGTTGCTGTCCTCGCCTCCTAAATGAAGTCCACGACGCATTACATTTTTTCTTTTGACTGAGCAACCCATTACTTTAAGATTAAGATCAGGGTTTTCTTCAGAAACATCGGTTCTTAAAAGATTTGACTTTCAATCAAGTTCAACATTAAAAAAACAAATTTTCTACCCTCAAAGGTTTTTACAGTCACCCGTCTAGGGGCGCACCTCCGTAGAAATCTCTGTCACTAACAAACAACATTAATAAACCCGCCCAAGCATTCACCGATGTAGAGGCGGGTTCACACAGATTTATTCATCCCACAAACAACATTAATCAACCCGCCCAATTCTCATTCTAGACTTTAAGGAAGCCAGGGATATTGACGAAAGTTAGGCTTTCGTTTTTCTAAGAAAGCTTGTTTCCCTTCTGATCCCTGTTCGGTCATATAGTAGAGTAATGTCGCATTTCCGGCGAGTTCCTGCAAACCTGCTTGACCATCACAATCAGCATTAAACGCAGCTTTTAAACACCGAATGGCGATAGGACTTTTATCTAAAATTTCATTCGCCCATTGAATGCCCTCAGCTTCGAGTTGTTCCACGGCAACCACACAATTAACTAACCCCATTTCTAAGGCTTGTTGAGCATTATATTGGCGGCATAAAAACCAAATTTCTCGGGCTTTTTTCTGGCCGACAATTCGCGCTAAATAACTCGCCCCAAACCCGCCATCAAAGCTCCCCACTTTCGGCCCCGTTTGACCAAAAATCGCATTATCAGCCGCAATAGTTAGGTCACAAACTAAATGTAAAACATGACCGCCTCCAATGGCATAACCTGCCACTAAAGCAATCACAACCTTCGGCATTGAGCGAATTAATCGTTGTAAATCTAATACATTTAAACGAGGAATTCCGCCATCATCAATATATCCCGCTTCTCCCCGTACACTTTGATCTCCACCCGAACAAAAAGCATATTTTCCATCAGTATGTGGCCCTGCTCCGGTGAGCAAAATCACCCCAATTCGAGTATCTTCTCGAGCATTACTAAACGCATCACAAAGTTCATTCACCGTTTGAGGACGAAACGCATTGCGTTTATGGGGACGATTAATGGTAATTTTAGCTATCCCTTCTGCTTTGTGATAAAGGATATCTTCGTAAGTTTTCGCCGTTTGCCATTCAATAGACATTTTTAAAGGAGTTGAAATTGTAAAATTGTGTTAGAGGTGAGAAAGGGTAACAGTTTTTTGAGTCACCCGGTTAAAAGTGATCGCTAATAATTGATCACGGCCTANGATATCTTCGTAAGTTTTCGCCGTTTGCCATTCAATAGACATTTTTAAAGGAGTTGAAATTGTAAAATTGTGTTAGAGGTGAGAAAGGGTAACAGTTTTTTGAGTCACCCGGTTAAAAGTGATCGCTAATAATTGATCACGGCCTATTGTCTGATATAGCAATGAGCAGGTTAATGTTTACAACTTCTTTGTGTCTTTGTGTCTTTGTGTCTTGGTGGTAACATTCAAGGCTAGACCCTTGTAAACAAGCCTGCGCGACCTGCTACAACTGCTCACTGATTATTAACTCTTTTGAACCGATAATCACCTCACCAATTTGATAAGCTGAAATCTGGCAAGACTCAAAATAGTTAATTGTTTCTTCAGCTTGGTGTGGTGACACAATCAACACATAACCAATTCCCATATTAAACGTTTCCCACATCGCTGTTTGATTAACATTTCCCGTTTGAGAAATCCACTCAAAAATCGGCAGATTCGGCCAACTGTTAGGAATGATCCGAATCGATTGATCTTGTCCTAAACACCGAGGTAAATTTTCCGGTAAACCTCCTCCCGTAATATGCGCCATTCCATGAATTTCTAACCCTGATTTTAGGGCATTTAAAACAGGTTTAACGTAAATTTTTGTCGGGGTTAAACACAGTTCTCCCAAAGACAAACCCCCAAATTCGGCCGGACAGTCTTCCCAACTCAGTTGGCGATCGCTAACTATTTTTCGGACTAAACTAAAGCCATTGCTATGAACGCCACTACTGGCCAGTCCAATTGCTACATCCCCCAGTTTCACCTGTGAACCATTGAGGATCTGACTTTTTTCGACAATTCCCACACAAAACCCCGCCAGATCGTATTCTCCGACTGGATAAAATCCTGGCATTTCTGCGGTTTCTCCGCCAATTAAAGCACATCCTGCCTGTTGACAGCCCTCTGCTATTCCTTCAACGACTTGTACTAATTGTTCGGGGTTGAGTTTTCCGGTGGCGAGATAATCTAAAAAAAACAGGGGTTCGGCGCCGCAGGTCAGAACATCGTTGACACACATCGCCACTAAATCAATTCCGACGCTGTGATGACGGTTGAGTTGGGTGGCGAGTTTGAGTTTGGTTCCTACTCCATCGGTTCCTGAGACTAATACCGGGTGTTGGTAGCCTGTGGGAATTTCAAAACAACCCCCAAAACCCCCTAAGCCGCCGAGTACCTCCGGTCGATAGGTGCTTNGTCAGAACATCGTTGACACACATCGCCACTAAATCAATTCCGACGCTGTGATGACGGTTGAGTTGGGTGGCGAGTTTGAGTTTGGTTCCTACTCCATCGGTTCCTGAGACTAATACCGGGTGTTGGTAGCCTGTGGGAATTTCAAAACAACCCCCAAAACCCCCTAAGCCGCCGAGTACCTCCGGTCGATAGGTGCTTTGGACGGACTGACGAATTCGTTCTACGAAGTCTCGACCCGCCGCTACATCGACTCCTGCTTCTCGATAATCCATAACTCTACTTACCCGTTATCAGCATTCAGTTCTCAGTGTTTAGATTACCAAGTTTGGGGATCGAACCGCTTGAGTCAAGTCTTGATTTTTACATCTACCTCGGATTTGGGCTTCAATATTCATCTATCAGAAAATTTTATCACTCAAAAATTAGCTAAGTAAAAATTCCTAAAAAGCCCATAGGACAAGGGGTTTTGACTAAACTAAACCGTCTAGTCTAGATAAAAAAACGAAAGGTGACAACCGATACTGATTCCGAATTTTGCAAGTTCGTGTTAGTCTGTTGCAGTTGCTTTGGCAAAGGTGAACACGTTCCGAGTATGAGTTGACTTCTGTTGTGAACTCACCCAGAGTTAGCTCTGGAAAACTCGATTTTCAAGTAATGATTGTGAATAGGTTTATGAAGCAAAAAATTTTGAGTGGTTTCGCCGCAATGGTGTTGGTATCAAGCTTAAGTGTCTCCCTGTCGAGCCACGCCGAACCAACTCCATCATCCCCAGAGGCTCAAGAGAAGGAATTCACAGAAGTCAAAACTTCTTTTGAGGAAACCGCAGAGCAAGCAACTTTGGAAACGGTGAGTTATACCACTGCTGTAAAAGTCGGGGAATATCAGTCTGAGACCCGCAATGATGTTCGCTCAAATGCGATCGCCACCATCAAGGCTCACGAGTGGAACAGCCGACAAGCAGCGACCCTGTATGTGCGTAATATTCCTGTTCTGACTTTTGTTGAAAAAACGTCTTCAACCCCGCAAACCCCTAGCAGCAATCTCGTTAAAATCGCAACCGTATTAGAGTCTTCGCAACCCCTCAAAAAGCCGAGTTCTGATACGCAGTCACAACAGAAAACCGATCCAGTCGCCCGAGCAACGGAAGTCGCCGCCAAACTCAATCAACTGAACCGCTATCGGGTAGATGCAAACAGCATCGGTGTGCGCTGGAACGAAGAACAGCAAAACTACAGTATTGAAATAGAAGGTCAAACCCTAGTTGTAATCGATACAGAAACGATTCTGCCCGACACCACCCAAAATCTGGCTGAGGACGCCCTACAAGCAACCAATCGACTCCGGCGACAACTGGGTTATGCTGCGCCTTTGAGCAAAATTGAGGGCAAATCCCCATTGCATCTCGAAAGTGCGTTCAATCGTCAGGTGATTAAAGCGATTGTTGGCTGGGCTTCTTGGTATGGCCCAGGTTTTCACGGTCGATTAACGGCTAACGGAGAACAGTTTAATCAGTATGAATTAACCGCCGCTCATCCTTCACTGCCCTTTGGAACAACAGTACGAGTCACGAATACTGAGAATGGCCGTTCTGTTGTGGTGAGGATTAATGATCGCGGGCCATTTACGGGCGGTCGAATTATTGATTTATCAGTAGCGGCGGCTCAAGCGATCGATATGATCAATAGTGGCGTTGCTCCGGTTCAGGTTGAAGTTCTCGCTCCAGTACAGTAGACAGGGAAGAGTCTGACCAGTGAAGAGGTTTCAGGGAACAGTAGATAGCTAATAACTGATCACTGATAAGACTGGTGACTGGTTACTGTAAACTGGTACGGGTAATTGATGAATTACCCCTACAACTGGTTAGTGTAAACTGTAAACTCTTGACAGTAAATCATGCGCCTGTTTACTACAGTGGCAGCCATGCGCTGTTACCTGAACATCCATCGTTCCAAAACCCCACAGGCTGCCATCGGATTTGTCCCTACGATGGGAAGTCTACATCCGGGTCACTTAAGTTTGATTGACCGGGCTAGAGTAGAAAATACAGTTGTTGTCGTCAGTATTTTTGTCAACCCTCTTCAGTTTGGGCCGCAAGAGGATTTGAAACAGTATCCCCGTCCACTGGAGCAAGATTTATCGCTCTGTGAACAGGCGGGGGTGGATGTGGTGTTTACGCCCAGTTCAGAAGAAATCTTGGGGCTAGACCATCAACAGCAAACAACCGTTGTTCCGCCGTCTAATCTGATATCGGTGTTATGTGGCCCCAATAGGCCGGGTCACTTTCCGGGTGTGACAACGATTGTCGCTAAATTTTTGAATATTATTGAGCCGCATCGGGTTTATTTGGGTCGCAAAGACGCTCAACAATTGGCAATTATTCGACGCATGGTGACTGATTTGCATTGGCCGATTGAAATTGTCGCTTGTCCTATTATTAGAGAAGCTTCCGGGTTAGCATACAGTTCTCGCAATCAATATTTGACGCCACAGGAAAAACAACAAGCAACGGTACTGTATCGCGCTTTGGGTAAAGGGAAGCAAGTGTTTTTATCTGGTAATTCTGATGCCGAAGCGATACTGGCGGCGGTTCATGCTGAACTCGCGACAACGACCGAGATTAAATTGGAGTATTTGCAGCTCGTTGATCCTGATACAATGGCTCCGTTAACTTTTGTTCGTGAGGTGGGACTGTTGGCGATTGCAGCTCGTGTGAATACAACTCGGTTAATTGATAATGTGATTTTACGCAACCGCAAACCGATTTTGGCGATTGATGGGCCAGCCGGGGCGGGAAAATCAACGGTAACGCGCCAAGTTGCTCAACAGTTGAATTTGTTATTTCTCGATACTGGGGCGATGTATCGGGCGGTGACTTGGTTGGTGCTAGAGATGGGGATTGATATCACTGATCAACCTGCGGTGGCTGAGTTGGTTCATCAATGTCAGATTGAGTTGAAGCCTCGAGAAGACCAGCTTGAGATTTATATTAATAGTCGTAATGTCACCGCCGAAATTCGCTCTCAACAGGTAACAGCGAATGTCTCGGCGATTGCGGCTCAACCTGCGGTGCGTGAGTCGTTAGTTGAGCAACAAAAAGCTTATGGTCGGACTGGGGGTGTGGTCGCGGAAGGACGGGATATTGGGACTTATGTTTTTCCCGATGCTGAACTGAAGATTTTCCTCACCGCTTCAGTCAAGGAGCGATCGCAACGCCGACAACTGGAACTGCAACAGCAAGGTCAGGGAGAGATTAGTCTCGAACAGATCGAACAGGACATTGCTCAACGTGATCACAAAGATAGCACTCGTTCTATTGCTCCTCTACGAAAAGCGGCGGATGCGATTGAAATTCAAACCGATGGTTTGACGATTGAACAGGTTACAGAGCTAATTATTCGTCTGTATCACGATAAAACAACTCCTTTAACATAAATTTTTGAGAGATTTACCTAAATTTGCCCTAATATCTTTAGAGATGTGATTTTCTTTGGAGGGCGCAACCCTCTAAAGATATAATTTTTAGCATTGACATATTGACGAGAATATGCTAAAAAAAATTCACTTTTTTGGGCATCACGGTGTATCTGAGTCTTCAAGACAAGAACCATCCTTAAAGTTAAGTTTTTAGGTGTGAAGGAGAAATGACGTGTTACAAAACCAGAGTTTAATTCGCCAGCAAGAACAACAGCGGCGGATATCCCGTTTAGCTCTAGTTGCGGCAATGGGGAGTTTTATGATCGGAGCAATGTTGCCTTGGAATCTGCGTGCCAATCGGTCTGTTAAACTTCTTTCTTTACCTCAGTCCTCACCCAAGATTGTTGCACCCAGTCCCCAACCCGCTCAACCCCCAGAAAAGTTAAAGCCTCCGACCGTCGCCCCGACAACTCCCGAACAATCTTCTACTCCTTCTTCAACAACCCCAACTCAGGAACGTCAAGAAACGTCGAAGTTGCCCTCTATTGACCCTAGAACATTACCCAGCGTTGGACAAACTATCTCTCAAAGAGTTGAGGGTGTACAAACGGCAGTCACTCGTCTGAAAGAACAACGGTTTGAGAATAAGATACCTGATCGCTTCAAGGGTAAAACGGTCAAAGACCTGCAACTCAATAGTGATCAGAAAGTGATTGCATTAACCTTTGATGATGGCCCCTGGCCGACAACAACAGAACAAATTTTAGATATTTTAAAAGAAAATAACGTTAAAGCGACGTTTTTTTGGGTTGGTCAAGCGTTAAATAATCACAAAGAAATTGGCAAAAAAGTTGCGGCTGATGGTCATGTGATTGCTAATCATACCTGGAATCATCGTTATCATAAACATAGTCAAGCAGAGGCAGCAAAGGAGATTGATCGCACTGCCGATTTGATTGAAGAATTAGTCGGTGTGAAAACCCCAATTTTTCGACCGCCCGGTGGAGTAGAAGATAACGGTTTAGTCGATTATGTGTTGCGGCGAGACTACGTTAATATTATGTGGTCGTCTGATTCTAGAGACTGGAGAAGTTCAGCTTCTGCGATTAAAAGTAATGTTCTCAGTTCAGTAAAACCAGGTCGAATTATATTATTGCATGATGGCGGGGGAAATCGGGCTGAGACGGTGAAAGTTTTACCGGAGATTATTACTGAAATCAAACAACAGGGCTATCGATTTGTGACGATACCGGAACTTTTGGAAATCGCCGATCAACACCTCGCTCAACAAGAACGTCAAGGTGAACAACTATCTTCTGTTCAATCTACCGATTCTAATGCGATCATGACCGAGTGAACATCAGGAACGGTCATCTGATCGTTCCATTTTTTCCATTTTTCTTTTGAGGCGATCGCAGTTTTCCCACAGGGGGTGAGTCTCTCCCTCGGTGTCATCTTTTCGGAGCCGGATATTTGATAATCGCATAATGCTAAATGCTCCCCAAGCAGAGAATTGGCATCAATACCGTTAATAACTTCTGATAAATTTTCCCAAACCGGATGATTGTTTAAAGTTGCCATAAAAACCATCAAGATTGACCCTAATCAAACGATTTTTTAATTCTTCTTTTTAAAAATTACCAAGCNCTCGGTGTCATCTTTTCGGAGCCGGATATTTGATAATCGCATAATGCTAAATGCTCCCCAAGCAGAGAATTGGCATCAATACCGTTAATAACTTCTGATAAATTTTCCCAAACCGGATGATTGTTTAAAGTTGCCATAAAAACCATCAAGATTGACCCTAATCAAACGATTTTTTAATTCTTCTTTTTAAAAATTACCAAGCTCTCTCGTAACTTTTGAACTTGCTGGCTGCGACTCTTGCGATGTTTGGCGATCCATATTTGCAGCAGATCTAAACCAATTGCTTGACCAATTTTAGCAATTATAGTATCTGCTCTAATGTGCAAATTACCATGTCTAGAATTTCCAACAACACAAATAATATATCCTCCAGGTTTGAGTCGGAGTTGTTGTTGCTGTAACATGAGATATACATCATCGAAATATCCTCTTATAACTTTGGGCGCTCTCGACCGAGCGAGACTTCCTGATTCTCCTATATCGGGACATTTTGCCATTTTTTCTACTAGCTGATAAACCTCGCGTAAATCTACATTATCTTTAAGAAAATGAGTTTCTGGAAAGCTACAACTTGGATGTGAACGAAAAGTGCTTAATCTTAGATTTCGCCACTCTTGGTAAGAATTTATAAATCCTCCAAGCCAGAGTTCACACTTGTAGATCTCGCTGTAATCAAAATTATTAGGGTACGGTGGTGAGTAAAGAATTAAACCAAACTGATGAGATATTTTATGTTTAGCCAGAACTGAATCAAGGTCACAGGCATCTCCTTCTAGTACATGAGTTTGAGGGATAAAATCACCTTTATCGCTATCCGCTTTTACCAAATTAACTAAGTCTTCAATAATGATTTGTGTCCGGTTATATAGAGCCTCTTTAGGCGGAATAATATCACGGGGGAAAAATCGAAGCAAACGACCATCTTTATGCAGACAAGAAACATCTTCTATACTTGCAAGAAGAGCTAAAAGTAGAAGGTCTTTTGTTTCTTGCGAACATTGACGATGAAGAATTGCATTTCTCAATCTGAGCAATTCGTAAGCGTGTCCATTCGGGAAATATTTATTGTTATGTAGAGTTGAGAGATCTGGTAAATTAGCTGGAGTGTGTTCGTTATCTTGTAAAACTAATAATAGTTCCTTTTCTAACCGATCTGGATCGATTCTATACCATTGTGTTTTGATCCGTCCGAGAAACGCAGCAAAGGGATTGATTTCTAAACCGACACTAGGAATACCTCGCTTTTGAGCAGCTAATAAGGTTGTACCAGAACCAGAGAAAGGATCTAAAATAGAATTACAAGGAAGATCGAAGCGATCTAAAATTTTATCAACTAACTTATACGAATATCCTTCCTTAAATAAAAACCAGCGATGAATGGGATCTGTTAAATTATCTGTAAATCGGAGTAAATTTCCCCAAGAATTATCCTCAACGAAAGGCAAACTGCGTTCTAATTCAGCAAAGGTATTATCTAGTTGTGACGAGTTGGGATACAGGGGGACAACATCTGCAACTGTCTCGAACTCAGTGTTATCTATCTCGGATTTTGGAGTCAGGGAATAATCTTGTTTCACTCTTTAATAGTTGATGTGTGTTCTGAGAATTCAAGAGTAACATTAAACGGGTCATCAAAACCTCTCCAGTTGGCAATCAAATGATGTAGTCCGAACGGAAGAACTTATGAGTTTAAGGCTTCGCTTTTGGTTTTTTACTCGGTGTATTTTTCCTTGATAATTTCCCACATTGAGCGAGTTACACCAGATTTTGGTAAGTCTTCTCCTCCTTCTGTTTGTGAAGCTGTAAAGTCTCTGACTTTAAAAACCAGAGGAAAATTTTTAGTTGCTCCATTGTTAGCACTTAAAAATAAGTTGTGATATCTCGGCAAGTCTTTAGCAAATCCCTCGATCGTTCTCTTATCAGTCAACCCACAACCAATCACTTTGTCAATATCTTTTTTATTTACCATTCGTGTCATTATGACATTATCGACTAAACGAAAAACCGAATCTGGCAAAGCAGATGGAGTATTAGTTACAAAAAATAAGTTCATACCCAAGTGTCTGATTAAAGGGATCAACTCATCTATATATCCCTCGTCCATATACATATGAGCTTCTTCAAAGAAAACCGAGGGATAAATTGGAATTTCAATTCTATCTTTCTGCAAAGCTAAATATTGCTTGCGACATATTTCTTTGAGTTGATCAATAACAAGAGTCACAATTACTTTTTGAATGATTGATGATAATCCTCCCATATCAAAAACCAGAATACCGATATTCTTTTTCAAGTCTTCTAGCGTTTGAGATTTGACCTGTTTTGTCTTTTCTGTCGAAGATTCTGTATCCTCTAAAGTTTGTATGCTTCGTGACATTCTATGCAGAACTGTGCGAAGAGAGACAATTCCTGTTCTAGGTTCTCGTTTCTCTTTAATTGCCTTTTCTTCTTCTCTTGCTTCTGCTTCAGTACAAAATATGTTATAGCTAATTAAGTTACTAATTCCTCGCTCGTAAGCACCTCTCATCATGTCTTGATTTCCACAAATTTCTCTCGCCTGATCGCGAAGAAACTGTAAATCTGGTTTATTGCCAACTTGTATTCTTTGTTCAATCAATTCTGGTAACTTAGCCTTTACAGCATTATCAGTAGGTTGACTATTAAACAGAGATAATTGATCAAAAATGCTAAATAAACTTGGAATTGGCAGTTGATCTAGTCTAAACCTTAAGTTCTCTGTGGGGCGGATCAGATGAGACTTGGGTAATCCATTATATTCACCATTGATATCAAATACAATTGATGGCATTCCCAGTTTGCGCTGAAGATGAATTATTCCCTTGGTTATATGGGATTTTCCTCCCCCTTTCATTCCAGTGATCAGATTAACTTTTTCAAAACCGCCTGCATAAACTTCTACCGGACGTTCCTTATATTCCCCCAACAAAATATTAATTCCCTCTTGATGAGCTATAATATTTTGGGTTAAAAATTCGGGTGAAATTGGAAATATATCTACATTTCGGGTAACAACTTTACCCTCTGGTTCTCTCCATTCTCCCCTTTGAACTGAAGCACGCACCACAAATTCACCAATCAAAAACTCGTCGATGATTTCCTTGGGTTCATTATAGGATCTATATGTAACTGTTGTACTATGAGCGCTGGTCAGAAGCCTAAATAAAGCTTTACTATCAGCTTGGGGATAGTTGGCTATTCCTTTTGAAATAATTTGAACGATAACACCATTTTCAATAGCTTTTGAGTCTTCTGCTTGACTGATAGTTTGTCCTCTTTCTCTTAAGTAGAGAACATCACCCACATCAAAGTCTCGAACTTTAGGATAGAAAATAATACTGCCCTCACTTCCAGACAATTCCAAAAGTTGTGCAGATTCAACAGCTATTTCACTAGACAGAGCAGATTTAGAAACTGTCTCAGAATTCTCAGGTATGAGATCATCTAGATCTACATCTGGAGTCTTAAAACCACTGNGAAAATAATACTGCCCTCACTTCCAGACAATTCCAAAAGTTGTGCAGATTCAACAGCTATTTCACTAGACAGAGCAGATTTAGAAACTGTCTCAGAATTCTCAGGTATGAGATCATCTAGATCTACATCTGGAGTCTTAAAACCACTGGGTTCAGGTAAATTACTATCTGCCATAATTGACTCTTTTCCTCGCTGAACTGATTATTTATTTGCCGAAAGATCCAAAAGGTTGAAACAAAACTTCCATACTTGGCTGTTCTTCTGGCTTTACTCCTAATCTGACAGCGACATCAGCCAACAAATTTTGAAAGTCTTGAAATAAAAAACAACTATTTTGATGGGCTTCTATTAAAGGTTTAGGGTATCCTCCGTAAATCCGACAATAGTTATAAACATCATTGATCACCTCACTCGCTCTTTTTCCTTTACAATTATGCAAATCGACTCTAAAAGTCATACTCGACGGACCAAACCCAAACCGAGCAGCATACATTTCTTTCGCCATTGTTACTCTGCTCCTTTGCTTGGTTCCAGACTGTTTTGATCGATTTTCTCTCCTTTCTTTGCTGACAGCATCTTTTAAGGGAAGGAAGCCAATAAAATCAGCCCCATATTTTTCAGTCAAAAACTTTTGAATCGGGATTCCTTCAACAGTAATTCTGGTTTTTTTGCTGATTGCTACTACGTCTATACTATTGAGATCTGCTTCATATAGCATCCCGAGTTTTTGTGATTGATTCAAAAGATAGTTTTTCGGGGTATCATAACTTCTATCTGGGAGCGCCCCATCTATAAGAAGAATGCCTCCGTTATATTTTTTCAAGATTCCTATAGCTTCAGCTTGAATAATCCGCTCTACAAAATTACGAAAGCGATCTTGAAGTTGATCGGTAGTTTCAATAACTCCGCTTTTTTCTTGGAGATATGGATATTCATCGATCTCTTTGACAAAAAATTCGGGTTCCCCTAGTCGCTTTCCCATCGCGTGTAGGACTTTGAGCTTGTTTTCTTGATCGATAGGGATCGCTCCTGTGTTGTATCGCAATATGATCACATCCCCTTCGGAAGTATAACAACAAGCTGCTCCCCTAACAGCAAACACTGTACCACCCTTCGCCAAACTTCCTAAATTTACTACACCAGCATCGACAGCAATGATTGGAGGTGGATGAAGTCGTTTGGGTCGCCCCATACGACTAACTTCGTTTAAACGTTCTAGCTTTAAATCTGATTCATGATCTGATTGAGTTCGAGGGGTCGCTTTTTCAGAATCGTTGATCAGTTCGTGAAATTGATCAGTTCGTTCAGGAAGCAATAGCACCTCGTTGCGATGATCCTCTAAATGCTCCCACGCAATTTGAACGAGGTTTTTAATATCCTGATTTTCTCGGTCTAAAAACTTGATGCTCACACCCAACCCCTAAACCCTAAACATAAATAAGGATCTGTCAAGTTTTTTTGCCTAAATCCATTTTTGACATTCTACTATATCAGCAAGCAGTCGTATCAGTTGAGAATATCATCTGCCTCACTGGGACAGGCGAGGAGTTCTTGAATCAGGGATACATAAGCCTGCACTCGTTGTTCATCCATAGCCACGCACAACTGTCAGGATAGCACCCCCGATTTTACCCCCACAACCTAGAAACCGGGTGACTTGCACCTTGCTACAATGAGAAGGTGAATCCATGCCAAGCCCATCGCTCTATGCAACTGACCCTTGAGATTCCCGATGACCTCGCTGAAGCTGGCCAGTTTACCGAATCGGACTGGCTTCGAGAAATTGCGATCGCCCTGTTTCAACAAGAACGCATTTCCCTCGGTCGCGCCAGCAAAATCGCCGGACTTCATGTCATGGAATTTCAAAAACTGATTGCTAGTCGTGGCATCTGTATTCACTACGATGTTGAAGACTTTCAGGAAGACATCCAATATCTGCGTGACCAAGGTTGGTTATGATTGTCGTTAGCGATACATCATCTCTCTGTAGCCTTGCCCTGATTAACCATCTCAGCCTGTTACCGCAACTCTACCAGACAGTGATCATTCCCCCGGTTGTTGCTGATGAATTAGCGATCGCCCCTGACTCCAAAATCACCAATATTTTGCCCCAGCCCTGGATTAAAATTCAACCCCTCCAAAATTCCCATCTTGCAGAAGAATTACAGCGATCGCGGGGACTCGATCCGGGGGAATCTTATGCGATCGCCCTGGCTGTTGAACTGAAAGCCGATAGCTTGCTGATTGATGAGCGTTTAGGACGCCTCGAAGCCAAAAAATTGGGAATTCCCATCATTGGCATCCTGGGAATCTTAATCCTGGCTAAACAAAGGCACTTAATTGGGGAGGTTAAACCCGTGATGAATCGCCTCATCCGTGACGCAAGTTTCCGAGTGAGTTCTCAACTCTATCAGCAGATTTTAGCCTTGGCAAAAGAAGAATAAAAAACTGGGTTTCTTTACTCCCACAACCTAGAAACCGGGTTACTTGCATCCCCTAGCTTTCCCTCAGCCTGCGATCGCTGTTCATCTATAGCCACGCACCAGATTAGGATAGCACCCCGATTTCACCTCATCCCCAACCCTCAGAAACGGGGTTTGTTTCTTAAATATTTGCTGAGAAATAGAGATGCTGCTAGAAGCCTAATTAATGATGAATAATAAACAAGGAATCATTATTATTGAAGTAGCGACAGCAAAACCCAACACAGCCACGATTCCCGATTGCTGCTAATGTTTTCCTTTCATTCCACCCAACTGACAAGATGTTAAATTCTCCTCTAACTGTTCAATTTCCTTCTGACTCACCCCTATCCCCCGATCATTTTGCGATTACCCTAGCCCCTTTGTCTGTAGAAGAAATCTATGCTTTGGTTGATGAACCTGCTAATGGGGCTGTTGTCTTGATGAGTGGTATGGTTCGCAATAACACCGCAGATCAACCTGTAGAAGCCTTAGAATATCAGGCTTATCAACCAATGGCTATCCGGGTGTTTGAACAAATCGCGGCTGAAATTCGCCAAAAATGGTCAGATGTGACTGGGGTGGCGATTCATCACCGGATTGGACGCTTGCAGGTAGGAGAAATTAGTGTTTTAGTCGCTGTGGGTTCTCCCCATCGTCGTGAAGCGTTTGAAGCCTGTCAATATGCGATTGATACGCTCAAACATAACGCCCCTATCTGGAAAAAAGAACATTGGGCGGATGGATCGAGTAGTTGGGTGAGTATTGGGGCTTGTGAGCGAGAAAATTGTTGAAATACCGCAAACTCTCTAGCGGTTAACGGATGACCTAACCCCCCAACCCCCTTCCCTACAAGAGAAGGGAGAGCAGTTTAGACCNAAAATTGTTGTAATACCGCAAACTCTCTAGCGGTTAACGGATGACCTAACCCCCCAACCCCCTTCCCTACAAGAGAAGGGAGAGCAGTTTAGACCTTTTAAAAATTTAATACTAATAATTCTTTTCCCCTCTCCTAGCGGGGGAGGGGG
>NZ_LATL02000235.1 GCF_000972705.2 Limnoraphis robusta CS-951
CCCGCCCCCTCGCCGTAACCAGCAAACCGTTTTGTAGGGGCGGGTTCTGCAATGATGTATTTCACTCACTAATAACTAATAAAATATTTAATTTTGTTAGGGGGTGGGGCGGGTTTATAAAAGTTGTCAGTTAGTGACATATCTAATTGCAGAACCCGCCCCTACCGATCCGGTGTTCCCTATAAATTACCAACCTAAAGCAGAATAAAAAGCTGTATTTTCTGCATTTTCAGACTCAGAAGAAGCCTTTGAGTCTGTCTCCTCAATCCGAATTTCTGTACAGAATGTAGAAGTATTAAACCCACCGAACCGTTTAACTGCACTGGTTCGCATTCTGACATTAGGACTGGCAAACCAAAAGCGTTCAATCGAACTCATCGTTTCATATTCAGTGACTAAGATTAAAGCATCATCTTCATCCATCTCAAACTGTCCGACAACCGGAACAATTTCCGCATAGCCTCGTTCTCGCAACATTCGACCTTTGCGGGGATTATCCGCATCAGGAACAATAGCAAAAACCGTCGAACCGGAGTGATTTTCATCATCCTTATCCCAAGCCATTTCACCATTCCAAGTCACATAGGCACCTCCGGCTGCAATTGCCGGATCGACATCGTGCATTTTGCAGATTTCAACCACTTTTGGATCATCCGCACTCAGGGCTTCAACGTTGATTTTAGAATGACCCTTTTCAGCTTGTCTAAAAGCTAAATGATGGGTAGTTCGTAAAGACTGCCACTGTCCCGCACTCTGCCGAAAGAATTGCATTGCATCCATGCAGAAACTCTCCCTTTGATTGATTTTATAGGCTAATACCTTTTCTATGATAGGGCTATTCGGGTTCCGGGGGAGACAGTCATCGCTCACCCCCGTCAGCAATTTTTTACCTATTCCCAGTACCCAGTACCCAGTACCCTGATCTAACTATAAACTTTTGCAAAGTATATTAGTGAAAAATTGTACATCATGGACAGATTGTCAAGTAGTTGTTACGATAATTTACAAACAGAGAAGAGCAGAGTAGACGGTCCCACGTTACCTGCTAATTCTGTAGGTAGAAGTTGCACGTCCAAGAGGAGAACACAATGAAAGCACCTGGAAATCTAAGTTTAGAGCAACAGTTCAAGCTCCAAGTCCTGCGGGAGCAAGTTAAGGGTCTGAGCCTAGAAGAAGCTCAAGACTATTTGCTGGAAGTCTTACGCCAAAGTATGGTTAAAGATAATTTGATGCGTCACTGGATGAAAAACCCTTGACGAAGGACAACACAAAAAAGAAGTCAGAAGCACCTCTGTCCTCTGACTTCTATAGATTCTCAATGTAGAGTAGCAATGTTAGAGGTTCTCAAAGTAAGACTGTACCCAAACAAAGAACAAGAAGTGGCTTTAGCTAAAAACTTTGGCTGCTGTCGCATGGTATGGAATTATTATTTAGAGAAAACCAACACTCAGTACAAGGAAACAGGAAAAGGGTTAAGTTATTGCGACATGGCTGCATATTTAACTCAACTTAAAAAATTACCTAATTACTCGTTCCTACAAGAAGCTACTGCTGCTACATTACAGCAATCATTAAAGAATTTAGAAACTGCTTTCAAAAACTTCTTTGCTCACCGAGCTAGATTTCCTAAATTCAAAAACAAGCAGAAAAAACAATCAATTCGTTATCCCGAAAGTTGTTCGATTAAAGGGAATGGAGTCAAACTTCCCAAACTAGGGATTGTTAAAGCCAAACTCTCAAAAACAATTAGCAGCCCAATTAAATCTGTTACCGTGTCTAAGACAAGTACAGATAAATATTTTGCTGCTATTCTGTTTGAATCTGACAATTTACCCCTTGATATCACTGGGAAAATCTCAGGAATCGACTTAGGGTTAACAAGTTTGGTCACCGTGTTTGACGGTGAAACTTACACGAAAGTCGATCCAATTAAACCCACTAGAAAATATGCCAAGCGATTAAAAAGAAGGCAGCAAGCATCATCTCGAAAGACAAAGGGTTCTAATAACCGTAAGAAGCAAGTCAAAAGGGTTGCTAAAGTCCATGAAAAGATAGCAAACACAAGAGTTGACTTCCTTCATAAACTTTCCAGAAAGTTAGTTGACGAGAACCAAGTCATTGTAGTGGAAAACCTTTGCGTTAAAGGATTAGCACGCACCAAGCTAGCAAAATCTGTGTTAGATGCTAGTTTTGGAATGCTAATTAATTTCCTGGGCTACAAAATTGAAAGAGAGGGAGGAAAGTTGATTGAAGTTGACAGATTTTTCCCAAGTACAAAGCTTTGCAATTGCTGCAAATTCAAAAACGATTCATTGAATTTAAGTATTCGTGAATGGGTTTGTCCAAACTGTAAAACTCACCATGATAGAGATGAGAATGCAGCGAAAAACATCAGGGAAGAAGGTCTAAGAATACTGTCAACAAATACTGTGGGACACACAGAAATTCAAGCTTGTGGAGAAGAAATAAGACTCAGTAGTGCTTGCACTAAAAAGCATTCTTCCGTGAAACAAGAATCCCCCGTCACAGCTTAAGCTTGACGGGGGAGTGTCAACAACCCACCTCAAAGTTGAGGTAGAAAGAGTAAAATTGTTCTGTTTTATCCAAAACGACCACTTACATATTGTTGAGTAGATTCTTCTTGGGGATTTTGGAAAATCGTCTGGGTGTCATCAAACTCAACCAAATACCCGAAACGCTTACCCCCTTCAATCGCTTTGGCATTAAAGAAAGCTGTCAAATCTGCAACCCGTGTTGCTTGCTGCATATTGTGAGTTACGATAATAATCGTGTAATTTTCCTTGAGTTCGTGAATTAAATCCTCAACCGAGAGTGTAGAAATCGGGTCGAGAGAAGCACAAGGTTCATCCATCAATACAACATCAGGGTTCACCGCAACAGTCCGAGCAATACAGAGACGTTGTTGCTGACCTCCAGAAAGAGCAAAACCACTTTGACCGAGTTTATCTTTAACTTCATCCCAGAGTACTGCTTGACGGAGCGATCGCTCTACGATCTCATCCATTTGTTCTTTGGTTTTCGCCAATCCGTTCACCTTCACCCCGTAGGCAATATTATCATAAATCGATTTAGGGAAAGGATTCGGTTTTTGAAACACCATCCCTATCCGACGTCGGACTTCTACGGGGTCAATATCGGGGTCGTAGAGGTTCTTATTTTGATAATAAATCTTCCCATCTAAATGGAAAATCGGAATCAAATCATTGAGGCGATTAAAACATCGTAAGATTGTACTCTTACCACATCCAGAAGGGCCGATAAATGCGGTGACTTTATTTTTGGGAATATTCAGAGAAACACCCCGAACCGCCTTAAAATCGCCATAGAAAACGTCTAAATTCTCAGCTTGTAGAACCGTTTCCGTTTCGTTGACCGTTTTTTGATAGCTATAGTCCTTCATAACCCCTAACTTCCTGTAAATTTTTCAAGATTGAATCGTCCAGCACCCAGTGGTACAAATCTCCCAATTATTGAGTTTTCTGACCTTAAAAATCACCTTGACGAGAAGCCCAACGAGTCAGAATACTCGTGATCAAAACCAAAAGAACCAACACCAGGGAGGCAGCCCAAGCAAATTCCTGCAAAATCTTATCGAATCCTCGGGCAAATTCGTAAACCAAATAAGCCAAGGAAGGCAAAGTCGGTGCAAACGGCCCTCTAGGCCAGTTGTTGGTGTAAACCACAGTAAACAGCAAGGGAGCCGTTTCTCCGGCCGCCCGGGCGACTGCTAACGTTACCCCGGTCAAAATCGCCGGAATAGCTGCCGGAAGAACCACTTGTAAAACCGTTTGATAGTTGGATGCGCCAATTCCCACAGAAGCTTGACGGATATCTTGGGGAATAATTTGTAGAGCTTCATCTGTAGTTCGGACAATGGTTGGCAGCATCAATACTGCTAATGCAATGGCTCCGGCGATCACCGAAAACTGTCCGGTTGTCAAGACAATTGAACTATAAGCGAAAACCCCGGCAATAATCGAGGGAACTCCACTCATCACGTTCGTGGCGAAACGAATAGACTGAGCGACTTGACCCCCGCTAAACTCTGATAAGAAGATAGCGGCTAGCACTCCAAACGGAACCGCAATTAAAGCAGCGATCCCAACCACCATGAGCGTACCTAAAATAGCACTGGCAATTCCACCCGTAGTTTGACCCGCAGCAGGAGGCAACTTGGTAAATAAGTCTATATTGAGGCGGCTTCCACCTTTGAGCAAAACGTAAAACAAAACCGCAAACAGAGGAATCACCGTCAGAGCGATGCAAGTCCCAGCAAGGCCCGTCATTGCAACATCTAAAATATCTCGGGGACGACTGCGATCGCGAATTAAACTTTTAGCACCTGAATCGGTGTAAGGTTGAGCATAATTTGACATAGCGACTATGAGGATAACTTCAGTTTAACAACTCGAAACAATTTGCCCATCAGTCTTTGAGCGTAGATTTGTGCCTGAGTTACTGGTATTTTGATTGAACTCGGCTGACAATCATTTGAGCCAGAACATTAACGATCAAAGTCAGCAGAAAAAGCACCATCCCGGCATACATCAACGCCGAAACTTGCAAACCCGAAGCTTCAGGGAATTGGTTAGCCATCAGAGAAGCAATGGTGTTACCAGGAGCAAATAGAGAAATATTGACGTTGTTGGAGTTGCCAATAATCATGGTTGCCGCCATTGTTTCTCCCATCGCCCGCCCCAGTCCGAGCATCACTCCCCCAACAATCCCAGAAAAAGCAGCCGGAATTAAAATTTGGAAAATCGTGATCCAACGAGTTGCACCCAAGCCCATCGAAGCTTGCCGTAAGTCCGAAGGTAAACTAGCCAGAGAGTCCCGAGCAATAACAGTGATAATTGGCAAAGTCATAATCGACAAAATCACACCCGCCGGAAACATACCGGGGCCAGCAGGAGGTGTACTAAAGATGGGAATCCAGCCCAAGCTTTTGTATATAAACATTTGGATGGGTCGTAAAAAGGGAATCAACACAAAAATTCCCCATAAACCATAGACAACACTGGGAATAGCAGCCAGCAGTTCGACGAGAAACGTTAAGATTCTGCGAACTCCGGGAGGAATAAAATCTTCACTCAAAAAAATCGCCGTTCCTAAACCCAAAGGAACAGCTATCAGCAAAGCAATAAAGGAACTAACTAGGGTTCCATAAATCATCGGCCAAGCGCCATAGGTTTCTTGAACCGGGTTCCAGGCGCTCGTAAACAGAAAACCTAAACCAAACTTTTGGAACGCGGGAATCGCTTGCTGGGCAATGGGCAATGCAATCAAAAGCAAAATTCCAGCAATACCCCAAGCAAAAATGCGCGTTAGCCAAATAAAGCCTGAGTCTAGTTTCTTCTCGACATCTGTGCGAGCTCGTCCAACATCTCGAACATTATTTGCGGGTGCAACCATAATTCAGTATTTCGTGAAGGGTTTGTGTGTTTATTGTTTTGATGAATTCTAGAAAACAGAGGAAGATTTTCAAGTAGGCGTGAGCTATGGCAGGCAAAAGGCGTTCATGCAAAAGGCAGTGAAATACTTGCTGTAATAACGAAAAACCACAGTTAACGGTTGGTTTGACAATTGCACACCAGGGTGATCTTTGGCGATCGCCGGATCGTTCCAGTTTCTAATCTGACCGAGAAAAATATCTGCATAAGTCTTCTGAGACAATCTCAGATTCTCCACCCCTGGAAAATTGTAAGCTAAAACAATGCTCTTTGCTGTCATTGGCAGCAAGAAAACCCCTCTTTGAACTCGGGCAATTTCTTCATCGGTCATTGCCACATCACGAGCGCTAAACTGTACTAACCGTTGATACAACGGAGCGGGAAAAGATGCACCCGCGCCCACTAAGTTAACTCGTTGGCCATCGAACGAGCCGATCATTACCAGAACCATTGGTACTGTCGTTGCCTCCACAAGAGGCTAGCACCAACACCGAAGCGACTGCCAAAACCTGAGTGATCCGACTTAAGAGATTGATTAGATTGAGACAAAAGAGTAACCATAATTTAGTGTTTTGAGCGTCCGTTTGTTTTCCTAATCAATCTTGCGAAACCATCCATAAACCGTTTTTCGGGTTAGACAAGCCATTTCAACTGTCTGTTTCGCAGATAATTGACCTGGAAACAAACAGCTTCCCAGTGATCATCACCACCCAGTTAATTTACATTGATCTGGTAATCGGGGCTAATTTGATCGGCAACTGCTGCAACTTTCTCTCTGACGTTCTGAGGCAGTTTAATATAGCCTAAATCGGGGCCGATTTCTTGACCTTTAGTTAAGCCGTATTCCACCATCGCCTCAATGGATTTAGCAACTTCTGGATCGGGGTATTCTTCGTAAATTAGGAGCCAGGTATAGCTAACAATGGGATAGGATTCTTCTCCCTCTGGATCGGGAACAAATGCTCGTAAGTCTGCCGGTAATTCAATGGCTTCTAGTGTTTTGGAGGTTGATTCATCGGTAAGTTCAATGAACTGACCCGACTTGTTTTCTAGGGCTGCCAGAGGTATACCCGCACTCTTAGCATAACCATATTCAATGTAACCAATAGCGCCGGGGGTTTGACTGACCTGAGCCGTTACGCCTTCATTCCCTTTACCGCCAATTCCTACCGGCCACTGTACGGTTTTACCATCTCCGACGCTGTTCTTCCATTCTTCACTAGCAGCACTCATGTGCTTGGTGAATACTCCTGTAGTTCCACTACCGTCAGAACGATAGACTACCGTAATCGGTTGATCGGGTAATTGCAGGCCGGGGTTATCTTCGGCGATCGCTGGGTCATTCCAGTTGGTAATCTTACCCAGAAAGATGTCTGTATAAGTTTGCCGAGATAGCTTGAGTCCTTCCACTCCAGAAAGATTATAAGCTAAACCGATACTTCCTGCTGTTACAGGCAGCATTAAAACCCCTTTTTGAACTTTGGCAATTTCTTCATCGGTCATTGCCACATCGCTAGCGGCAAACTGCACCAAGCCTTGGGTAAACCGTTCGACTCCCGCTCCACTACCCACAGACTGGTAATCAATTTGCAAGTTCTGTGTACCTTGAGAAAATTCTTGAAACCAACGCTGATAAAGAGGAGCCGGGAATGTTGCTCCTGCACCCACTAAGTTTACTTGTTGGTTGAGAACGAGTCTAGCATCGGCCGCATCCCCAGATGCAGCCGGGGCTGTGCCACCACCACCACCTGTTGTATTGGTTGCGGTATCGGTGCCCCCTCCACAAGCGGCTAACGTCGCCACGAGAGCCACAGCCGAAACTTTTGCGATCAAGCTAGAGAGATTGATTGAATTGAGATGAAAAACCATAACAATGGGATTGTTGTGTTGACTGCACGAATACCCTAGAGGATAGCGTCTCACTAACAAATCAAGGTAAAGGAAAGGTTAAAGATTCAGCAAAATTATTAATCAAGAAGCAAATCTTAATCAATCGTCTCAGAAGGAGGCAAAATTTTATAGAATCTCTTTCAATCAACAGATACAACATACAAGCTCAACAGGAACAGGGGTAGCGGGTAACAGCTCCGGGGTGATAAATCACTGAAAAAGTAGTAAGATGGTAAAATTTGGATGAATTTAAAACTACAGAAGCGTAACGTGGTTCAAGTCCCACTCTCAACCCATCTTCAAGGCGACGGCTCAATCTCTTCTCTAGAGAACGTTCCAGCACAGGGAATCTCGCAATCCCTTCAAACCTGGCTGAAGGATCTAGCCGATCGGATCATTTCGGGAGATTCCATCAGTCGCTCAGAAGCGATCGCCCTGACCCAACAAATCACAACGCAAGATGAGATTCTGCTGCTGTGTGAAGCCGCCGATCGCGTCCGTCAAGCCTGTTGTGGTAATATCGTTGATCTCTGTAGCATCATCAACGTTAAATCAGGAAACTGCTCAGAAAACTGTGGCTTTTGTTCTCAGTCGGCTCATCATCCCGGTGACAATTCCCCGGTTTATGGCTTAAAATCCCCTGAAGAAATTCTAGCCCAAGCGAAAGCCGCCGAAGCTGCCGGAGCCAAACGCTTCTGTTTGGTTTCTCAAGGACGCGGCCCCAAATATAGTAGTCCAAAGTCTACTGAATTTGAACAAATTTTAGAGACGGTCAAGCGTATTCAGACTGAAACCCACATCAAACCCTGTTGCGCCCTGGGAGAACTCACCCCCTCACAAGCCACGGCTTTAGCTGAAGCTGGCGTTACCCGCTACAACCATAACTTAGAAGCCTCAGAAACGTTCTATCCCCAGATCGTCAGTACCCACAGTTGGCGCGATCGCGTCGAAACCGTGAAAAACCTCAAAGCAGCCGGAATTCAAGCCTGCACAGGCGGTATTCTCGGGATGGGTGAATCTTGGGAAGATCGCATCGACTTAGCCCTAGCCTTACGGGAACTGGAAGTTGAGTCAGTTCCGTTGAACCTCTTGAACCCCCGAGAAGGAACGCCCCTCAGTGATCAACCCAAACTAGACCCCTACGAAGCCTTAAAAGCGATCGCCATCTTTCGACTGATTCTCCCCAAACAAATTCTTCGCTACGCAGGAGGACGAGAAGCCGTCATGGGTGAACTGCAAAGCCTGGGGTTAAAATCAGGGATAAACGCTATGTTAATCGGAAACTACTTGACGACTCTCGGCCAGTCCCCTGAACAAGATCAGGCGATGCTAGAGTCTTTAGGACTGATCGGAGGAGAAGCACCTGTTTTACAGTGAACAGGGAACAGTCAACAGGGAACAGTCAACAGGGAACAGGGAACAGGGAACAGTGAACAGGTAATAGCTGATAACTGATAACTGAAATAACTGATAACTGATAACTGATAACTGTAAAAGCTGGTAACTGATAACTGATAACTGATAACTGTAATGACTCCTCCCTTGGAATTGCTGTGGGCAATTATTGGCGTTATTTTAACCATCGGTGGCACATTTTTAGAAGCATTTGCTGCCGATCCATCTTGGCTATGGGAACAACAAGAAATCTCGGTTTATTCTTTAGGAGTCACTTATCAAATAGGGGCTGTTTTGTTGGTCGGTTGTATGGGCGGAAAAAATGCAGCCGCTATCTCACAAATTGCTTATCTCGTCCTCGGTTTAACGGTTTTACCTGTCTTTTCTGAAGGGGGCGGGATTGGCTATTTACGAGAACCTACCTTTGGTTATTTACTGGGTTTTGTTCCCGGTGGTTGGGTTTGTGGCATGATCGCCTTTAAAGCTAGCCCAAAGTTAGAACTTTTAGCATTTAGTTGTTTGTGTGGTTTGTTAATCATTCATGGAGTCGGAATCACCTATTTAATTGGTAATCATGTTTTTGAAGGATTCACCACTCAAAATCTATCTTTAATAGACTCCATTCAAAAATACTCCCTTCATCCTCTGCCCGGTCAACTTGGTGTCGCCTGTGCGATTACCGTGTTATCCTATGTATTGCGTGGGTTAATGTTTTATTGAATCAAAATCCCCTAAAAATAGACAGTTGATGTCCGCTTTTCTTTCCCGGTTCCCCGTTTATAAGAAGAATTCAGAACTCAGGAGTCAGAATTCAGTATGAATTCTGTACGAGTGGGTGACGAATATTGGTTAAAACCTCGCCCTCAGTCAAGCGAAAAAAATTAAAATATTCTCGCCTTAAAACTCTATCCCTTTATGGGTAGAGTATTCTGAATTCTGAATTCTGTATTCTGACTCCTGTTTTATGCAATTTCAAAAAAATCCGATTTTTTGGATCGCTGGAATTCTCAGTTTAATTGTCGATCATCTCACGAAATTTTGGATCGTTCAAACCTTAGAACTGACCAATCCTCCCCAAACAATTCCCCTGTGGCCAGATGTTTTTCACTTGACCTATGTGATTAATACCGGGGCGGCATTTAGTTTATTTAGTAATGGGGGGGTATTGTGGTTGCGATGGTTATCGTTGGGGGTAAGTTTAGGATTAATGGGGTTGGCCTGGTGGGGGCCAAGGGTAAATCGTTGGGAACAAATTGGATATGGCTTAATATTAGGGGGAGCGTTAGGAAATGGCATTGATCGATTTGTCTCCGGTCATGTGGTCGATTTTTTAGATTTTCGCCTCATTCAATTTCCGGTGTTCAATTTAGCCGATGTTTCGATTAATATTGGGATTGTTTGTTTACTAATTGCGATGTTTATTGGAGAACAACCCCGCCGCCCTCCGACTGATCCATCCGACAGAAGACCTTAATTCCTCTTTCCCCAACACCCGACATCCAACACACCCCAAGTTCGAGAACTTGCGAGTAAAATGAGTGAAACGCTTTGTGCTGCTTGCCGATCATCGCTCAGTATGACATCAACGAAGCCTCCACAGAAGCCTAGAACCCTTCTGGGTGCTATCACTCAAGTTGTTCAGACCCTTCATGCGAAGGTCAATTTTTCTCGGCTGGTTCTCCAACCCAATGCCCGAGTCCCTGAATTGTGGGTACAAAATGCCGACGCGGATACTGCTGATGTATATCCCCTACTCGGCGATCGCTACACTTTGGGACGTTCCTCTCGTTCTTGTGATATCGTGGTGCGAAACCCGGTTGTCAGTCAGGTGCATCTGTGTCTCGTCCGTCGTGGGCGATCAAGATCGCGACAATTTGTCATCCAAGATGAAAACTCCACCAATGGTATCTATGTCGGGAGTCGTCGCATCGGTCAACTTCCCTTGCGTCATGGAGATTTAATCACTCTCGGCCCTCCTGAACTCGCTAACGGGGTGCGACTGCAATATGTTGATCCCCCCCCTTGGTACAGTCGTTTGCTGTGGTACAGCTTTTTAAGCCTCTGTGGGGTGAGCGCTTCAGCGACGGTGTTGGTCTTAGTTGAGTGGCAAAAATTCTCGGTTCGACCCCTCCCTAAAACGATCACGGGGCCTGTGATTGTATTTTCTCAGGACAATAGCCCCCTACGTCAATCGAGTAATAATGCTCATTTAGAAGTTGAAAATCTCTCGGACGTTTCCAAATATCTCCCCCAAGCCGTAATTGCCTCTGAGGATAGTCGTTTTTATTGGCATTTAGGAGTTGACCCGATTGGCATTACTCGAGCCTTTCTGACGAACGTGGAAGGCGGTACAATTCGTGAAGGCGGCAGTACAATCTCCCAGCAATTGGCAAGAAGTTTGTTTCGCGATTATGTGGGAACAGAAGATTCTGCGGGTCGGAAGTTGCGAGAAGCGATTGTTGCTTTAAAATTAGAAACGATTTATAGCAAAGAGAAGCTGTTATTAACCTATATTAATCGGGTTTTTTTGGGTTTGGATTTGTACGGTTTTGAAGATGCAGCCCAGTTTTATTTTGATAAATCCGCGAAAGAATTAACGCTTTCAGAAGCGGCAACTCTTGCCGGAATTTTACCCGCTCCGAATACGTTTAACCCGATTCAAAATTATCAGCTTGCTGTAGAATATCGCGATCGCGTGATTAGCCGGATGTTAGAATTGCGAATGGTCAGCGAAGAAGAAGCGGATCGAGCGAGGCGATCGCGAATTGAAATTAACCCCAAAGCGAAAGAACTTTTACAAAGCACGGTTGCACCCTATTTCTATGACTATGTATTCACCGAAATTGAAGAACTTTTAGGGGAACAACTCGCCCGAGAAGGCAACTTTATCGTCGAAACGGCGTTAGACCCTCAGTTTCAAAACAAAGCTGAAACTTCCCTTCGCAACAGTCTCAACACAGCCGGGAGGGCGGCGGATTTTTCCCAAGGGGCAATTGTGACGTTAAACTCGACGACGGGGGAAGTGGTTGCGATGGTTGGGGGTGTAGACTATCAAGAAAGTCAGTTTAACCGGGCGACTCAAGCTTTGCGTCAACCGGGATCGACTTTTAAAATTTTTAGCTATGCGGCGGCTTTAAATCAAGGTATTCCGCCGGGAAGTACCTATTCTTGTGAACCGTTAACTTGGCAGGGTCAAAGCTTTCGAGGTTGTGAACGCTCAGGCGGTAGTGTAGATATGTATCGGGGGATGGCATTATCTGAAAATGTTACCGCTTTGCGAATTGCTCAAGAAGTGGGTTTAGATCGAGTGATCACTATGGCACAACAGTTAGGAGTTCGTTCTGATCTTAAAGCGGTTCCGGGGTTAGTCATCGGTCAAAGTGAAGTAACGTTGTTAGAAATGACAGGTGCATTTGGTACGATTGCTAACGCAGGAATATTCAATCGTCCCCACGCGATTAAACGCATTTTAGATAGTAGTGATTGTACGGATATTAACGATATTACCAGTTGTCGGGTGATTTATTCTTATGATCGTGAAAACCCGGTTCGCCCTCAAGCTTTACAGCCGTTAGTTGCCAGTACAATGACTCAATTATTGCAGGGTGTGATCAGAGGGGGAACGGGTCAAGGTGCGTCGCTCGGAGTCGGAGAAGCGGGGAAAACAGGAACAACGGATGATAATGTTGATCTCTGGTTTATTGGGTTTGTACCCGAATATAATTTCACAACTGGCGTTTGGTTGGGAAATGATGATAATTCAGCGACGAATGGCAGTAGTGGGAATGCGGCTCAGTTGTGGAGAGATTATATGGGTCAGGTGTTAGGCATTCAGTAAATAGGGAATAGGGAACAGGGAGCAGGCAGTTTACAGTTTACACCTGACACCTGGTCACTGGTCAGGTGTAAACTGTTTTAGGCTTGTTTCTCAATAATACCGCACCCTAAGCGATCGCCGCCTGCTCCGCCTTGAACTCCTGTTGTGCCTTGATCTTCATCGACGTGTACGATAAAAGCACTACCATCTTCATCGAATAAACTTAACGGCCCAGGTGAGAGTGTGACGCGATTGCTACGATAGGTTAAAACAGCATTTCCTTGGGCATCAGCGACTAAATTGGGTAAGTCTCCCATGTGAAACGGATGATTGGCATCGGGGTCAGTATTTCCAAAAGGACCCGGATCAAAATGTCCGCCTGCCGCCCCAAAATCGGGTTCACATCTTGCAGTTTGATGAATATGAAATCCATGTTTACTATTGGGTGGTAAACCTGTAACTTCGGCTTTGACTTCTACCGTAGGTAAGATTTTTGAGGATTGATTTTGAATTAAAGTGACGATTCCTGAGAGATTAGAATCGGCTGTGCTTTTGATATTAGCAACCGCTACAATTTGATCATTATTGTTGGTTTGGGCAGTGGATTGAAAATTGCCAACCTGATCACAACTCACAACGATGAGCATCAACAACAATCCCAGTAGAACAGATAAAGTTTTTTGACTGGCTTTCATAGTGACGAATTTCTAGAAACTATTACTTATAACTCTTTTTATCAATACTGTAGCTCGACTGAGGGTTGTTGTTCTCTATCTTTGGGAAGTTTTTAAAAAAATACAATGAAAATAATTATCATTTTAATTCACTGTTCCCGCAGTAAAAACACGACCAATGACTTCTTCAATGGGAGGATCACTGATGGTTAAATCTAATACATCCATTTGCGCTAAAATTTGAGCAACGGTATTTGTTAGGGCATCTCGTTGAACCAACAACCGCACAGATTGTCCTTGAATGGATTCTATTTCTCCTGATTTTGCTAATATTTTTTGGAAGATTTCCGGCTGTTCTGGGGAATGATTTGCTAACTCTATTTTGACCTCTCGATAGGGGGAAAATCGTTCTAATAATCCTTCTAAACTGCCATCATATATTAACTCACCCTGATGAATTAAAATCACTCGTTTACACAAGGCTGTAATATCTGCCATATAATGACTGGTGAGCAGAATTGTTGCATGATACCGTTGATTATATTCGGCTAAAAACTCCCTGACTGCCACTTGAGCGTTTACATCTAAACCTAATGTCGGTTCATCTAAAAATAACACTTGGGGTCGATGTAATAAGGCTGCTAATAATTCCGCTTTCATCCGTTCCCCTAAAGACAACTTTCGCACAGGTTGTTTTAACTGTTCTTTGAGGGAAAGCATCTCGCTCAACTCACCCAAACGAGAGCGAAATTCGGAGTCGGAAATTCCATAAACGGCTGCATTAATTCTCAAAGAGTCTAAGGCGGGTAAATCCCAAATTAACTGTTGCTTTTGACCCATAATTAGGGTAATCTTATGTAAGAAGGAAGATTCTCGCTTAAAAGGGGTATGACCTGCAACTTTGACTAAGCCGCTAGAGGGATGAATGAGTCCAGTCAGCATTTTTAAGGTGGTGGTTTTTCCCGCCCCATTTGCACCCAAAAACCCGACAACTTCTCCGGCTTCTAGGGTAAAGGAAACCTCACGCACGGCTTGAACTTGGCGGTAAGTTCGGCTGAAAAAGTGACGCAGGGTTCCTTTTAACCCCGGTTCTTTGACGGCTACGGGAAAGACTTTACTCAACTGTTGGACGACAATAATTGACATAAGCGGTTGGGTTGGGTAGATGCGGAGAAAAAAATCTCCCTCCTTAATTTATCGCGTGTTTTTGCAAAGTGGATCGCAATTAAACCCTAACCGCATTGAGTTGATTAGACCTTATACCAATTCTTTATGAAGCTGCATCTAATTGATCCCCCCGGCTTCGCCACCCCCCTTAACAAGGGGGGATTAAGGGGGGATCATTAAAAGTTGCATGATTAGAAAGAAATGGTGTTAGCAGAAGTCAATTAACATTTGAGATAGGCAGCCCAGACGTAACCTTCCATGATAGAAGTGCGAATAAACGCCCATTTGTTGTTGTCGGAAGTTTTCAGCCATTCGACTTTCACGCCATCGGGTAAACTGCCGATAATTTTACCATTGGGAGTTGAACGCACATTTAGAGGGGTATTTGTGGGATCGGCAACGGAACAAGTGCGAATATTGGCGAGTTGATATTCGGCTTCAGGTAGATGTATCGAGTTGAGTCCAGTTTCCGAGGTGGGGTTGGGAGTCGTTAAGATCCCACTAGCGGAAAATTGGGGAACCCAAGTTAGGGAAATTCCCGTCAAAATCAGCAGGGATTTTCCGAAAAATTTAGCTGGTTTCATGGTGCAAGCGTCCTCGTGTTATGTGAACACGGTAAATGCACCCGCACTGAACTTCAAAGATGGACTGATTATACACTGAATGGGTTAGTTTGATCTATGATATTTTGCTACTATTTCGGTAAACTTTTGTAGGGTTTCTTGATAACGTTGTCCGGCGACTTCTAATAAATCGTTATGATCCGCCCCTTCTACCCAAAATGCTATTTTAGCTTGATTGGCTTTAGCGTAAAGTTGTTGTCCATGCCAAAAGGGGATGACTTGATCGTGATTTCCGTGCAGGATTAATACAGGACTACGAACTTGTTGAATTTTGGCCAGATTGGGAAATTTGTCAAAGGGAAACAGAGGAATACGAGTAACAACGCGAAAAATACTGACAAACGAACTTTCCAAAATTAACCCGCCAACGGGTTGACGAGAAGCCAAATCAACAGACGGCCCGCCCCCCACAGAACGACCATAAACGATAATGTTATGGGGAGGTCTATTTAACGTTTGGGTGAGGTAGTCGTAGGCGGCGTTAATGGCGTGATAGGTTCCTTTTACCGTTGGTTTTCCGGTACTCATCCCATAACCGGGATAGTCATAAGCTAAGACAGAAAAACCCATTTTTTGTAGCTGTTGTAAGCGTCGGCGAGTCAGTCCTAAGTCTTCAGCATTGCCATGACTGTAGAGGATTGTATACTGGGCTTGAGCGTTGGGTAAGTAGAGGGCTGTAATCTGATCGCCATTTGTAGCCCGAAGTTGGATAAAATCATCAGATTGGGTGTAACTAGCAGATGGCGGAAGAAAAATCAGGCGATCAGTCCCGAAGACAGCCCAAATAGCAACCAGAGCATAGATGATCAAGGTTGATTTTAGCAAGCGGCTCACAGAAAATTCTCCTATAATGAGGCGTTTGAGAGTCACTTTGTTCATTATTCTGGCTAATTGTGCTGGGATCATTAGATAACTCAGTTTGCAGTGTTAGGCTGAATTTTTTTCAATTTGTGAGGAACGATAATGGCGATTGAATATCCTGAAGATCTAAGATATACTGATACTCACGAGTATGTGAGACTTGATGGCGAAATTGCAACGATTGGCATTAGCAGTTTTGCAATTAGCCAACTTGGGGATATTGTGTTTCTAGAATTGCCGGGTGTCAACGATGCCGTTGAAAAAGGCGAATCTTTTGGCACTGTAGAGTCTGTTAAAGCCGTAGAAGATTTGAAAGCCCCAGTTAGCGGTACTGTCATCGAATGTAACGACGCTGTTGTAGATTCTCCTGAAGACCTGGCTGATGATCCCTATGGCGAGGGATGGCTCATCAAAGTCCGTATTGATGAAATCAATGACTTGGATGAATCTTTGTCAGCCGAGGAGTATCGTCAGCTTGTTGAAGGGGAGTAGGACTTAAGCGATCAGGACTAGGAACGGCAAAGCATCGATGACAATTCCTGACCCCTAATTTCGGAAACGATGAACAGAGTACCATCTATTAGCCGTCATCTGGGTTGAGTGTATCATAAGTAACTGTTCCTAGTCCCTGAATGATAGAATTTGTTACAAATGAATAAAGAAGTTGTACTTCTAATCTGGGGTAGTCCATCACCATGTAACAGGGTTCAGAAATATTGGGTGAGGTGTACTCTTCCAGTTGATTAAGAAGTTATTTTAATGTGCATCGTTCTGACTCTGAGAGATCAACCGCATACTATTAACCTTTTGGATTTTACCAAAATTTCATGTTAGATTTTCATTCAACCTCCAAAACAGAAGATCCGAATTGTCCCTCTGTCTCAACGGAAACTCATCAATTTTCTTCAACTTCTTCAGCTTCTAAGGATGAGCAACAATTGACTACCTTAACTGATCTTTTTTTGAAACGGCATATAGGCCCCGACTCCAACGCGATCAAACAGATGTTAGAAACGTTGGGATTTTCTGATCTCAATGAACTAATTGATCGCACCGTTCCCGCTAATATTCGCCTCAACCGTTCCCTGAAATTACCTGGGGCTAAAAGTGAATATTCAGCCCAAGCCCAACTGAAAGAAATAGCCTCAAAAAATCAAATCTTTCGCTCATTTATTGGGATGGGATATTCTAACTGTATCACGCCTCCGGTGATTCAACGCAATATTCTCGAAAATCCCGGTTGGTACACCGCTTATACGCCCTATCAAGCGGAAATTGCCCAAGGTCGTTTGGAAGCATTGTTAAACTTTCAAACGATGATTATTGATCTGACGGGGATGGAAATTGCCAATGCTTCTCTACTTGATGAAGCGACGGCTGCGGCGGAAGCGATGAGTATGAGTTATGGCGTTTCCAAAGCGAAATCGGATGTGTTTTTTGTCTCTGAAGATTGTCATCCTCAAACGATTGATGTGGTGAAAACTCGGGCTTTACCGTTAGGGATTGAAATTCTTGTCGGAGATTTTAAAACCTTTGATTTTCAGACTCCTATTTTTGGGGCGTTGCTACAATATCCCGCAACCGATGGGGCAATTTACGACTACCGAGAATTTATCGAAACTGCCCACAAACACAACGCATTAGTCACTGTAGCGGCTGATATTTTAAGCTTAACACTGTTAACGCCTCCTGGTGAATTTGGGGCAGATATTGTCGTGGGAAATACGCAACGGTTTGGGGTTCCTCTCGGCTATGGCGGCCCTCATGCGGCTTATTTTGCCACCAAAGAAGACTATAAACGCCAAGTCCCAGGACGTTTAGTTGGGGTGTCAAAAGATGCCAATGGAAACCCGGCTTTGCGTTTAGCTTTGCAAACCCGTGAACAACATATTCGCCGCGATAAAGCCACCAGTAATATTTGTACCGCCCAAGTTTTGTTAGCGGTTATTGCGGGAATGTATGCCGTCTATCATGGGCCGAATGGGTTAAAACAAATTGCTGAAACTATCCATCAGTTAACCACATTATTAGCCGCAGGATTACAACGCTTAGGCTATGAAATCAGCAGTGAAGCCTATTTTGATACCCTGCGAGTTAACTTAGGTTCTCAACCGTTACAAGAGATTCTCGATGCAGCCAAAGTTCATCAAATTAACCTGCGAACCCTTGATGAAAATACTGTTGGCATTAGTTTAGATGAAACCACAACCATTCAAGATTTAATTGACTTGTGGGAAATCTTCTCAGAAACCGATGAATTGCCCTTCCGAATTGATGAACTTTCGGTGAATTCAACGCTACCAGATGTTTTAAAACGCACGAGTGAATATCTCACCCATCCCGCTTTTAATCGTTATCATTCCGAAACCGAACTCTTGCGGTATATCCATCGTTTACAAGCCAAAGATTTATCGTTAACCACTTCGATGATTCCCTTGGGTTCCTGTACGATGAAATTAAACGCGGCAGCAGAAATGTTACCTGTAACTTGGCCGGAATTTGGGAAAATTCATCCCTTTGCCCCGAAATATCAAACCACAGGTTATCAAATTCTGTTCCAACAACTCGAACATTGGTTAGCAGAAATTACTGGATTTGATGGCATTTCTTTACAACCAAATGCAGGTTCTCAAGGCGAATATGCGGGTTTATTAGTGATTCGTCGTTACCATGAAGAACGAGGCGAAACCAACCGCAATATTTGTTTAATTCCTGAATCTGCACATGGTACAAACCCGGCTAGTGCGGTAATGTGTGGCTTAAAAGTGGTTCCGGTGAAATGTGATTCTGAGGGAAATATTGATATTGATGACCTCAAAATCAAAGCCGAAAAACACGGTAAAAATTTAGCCGCGTTGATGGTAACATATCCTTCGACTCACGGCGTTTTTGAAGAAGGAATTCAGGAAATTTGTGATATTATTCACAACAATGGTGGTCAAGTTTATATGGATGGGGCAAATATGAATGCCCAAGTCGGTTTGTGTCGTCCGGCTGATTTTGGGGCGGATGTTTGCCATTTAAACTTACACAAAACTTTCTGTATTCCTCACGGTGGCGGTGGGCCAGGAATGGGGCCAATTGGCGTTAAATCTCATTTAATTCCCTTTTTACCCGGACATTCAGTTGTCACAATGCAGGATGAAAATTCTCAATCTTTAGGGGCTGTTTCTGCGGCACCTTGGGGAAGTCCGAGTATTTTGGTAATATCTTGGATGTATATCGCCATGATGGGGGCGGAAGGGTTAACCGAAGCGACAAAAGTAGCGATTTTAAATGCTAATTATATCGCTCATTGTTTACAGGATTCTTACCCGATTTTATATAAGGGTAAAAATGATTTAGTTGCCCATGAATGTATTTTAGACTTGCGAGGCGTGAAAAAATCTGCGAATATTGAGGTCGATGATATCGCTAAACGGTTAATGGATTATGGGTTCCACGCGCCGACGGTTTCTTGGCCAGTACCGGGAACTATGATGGTTGAACCGACTGAAAGCGAGTCCAAGGCAGAATTAGACCGTTTCTGTGAAGCGATGATTGCGATTCGGCGTGAAATTTCAGCGATTGAGTCGGGAGACATGGACGGCGAAAACAACGCCTTAAAGAACGCGCCACACACCGCAGAATCGCTAATTGTGGGCGAGTGGAATCATCCCTATTCCCGTGAACAGGCGGCTTATCCGGCGCCTTGGTTGCGAAACCATAAGTTTTGGCCGACAGTTGGACGAATTGATAATGCTTATGGCGATCGCAATTTCGTTTGTTCTTGTTTACCCATGGAGGCTTATTCTGAGAATTAGAATCGCCTAAAATTTTGCGGTAATTATCAGGGAGAGATGTTTAATCTCTCTTTTTTTATGGGGAAAGTCACCACGAAGACACAAAGACACGAAGATTTGCAAGGATCACATGAATTTATCCTATTATTAACAGCAATTTTACCTGAGTTCTTTAGGATGGAACCGTAGAGAGAACGGAGTTGTCATGTATAACAAAATCTCCCCCGTGAATGCAGGTGAAATTAACCGTTTGGCAGAGACATTAATGAATGGTTCGAGTAGTCGTTATCAGATTACGGTGCAAATTGCGAAACGGGCGAAACGATTTCGTTATGAAGATTTTGATAACCCGAATGCTTCTGAAATCAAGCCTGTTTTGCGTGCTATTTTAGAGATGTCTGATGAAGTGACTCAACCGGAATTGATTCTTGATCAGATGGGTTAATATTACCAAAAGTTAAGCAGTTGATAACCCTTTCATAACTCATCTGTCGGGGATTTGTGATAGGATTTAATCAGAGACGTACTCAAGTTCTCAGACCGTATTTGGAAACTTACTCACTTATTCTACCTTTCATGTCTGGGATCTACTTAATTTGGTTAATAATTGCTCTGGTGACGACGTGGGCAGGTTTTAAGACAAAAGATGATGTTCATCGCATTGCCCTAATTTCGATGGGGTTATTTTTCTTCCTGTTGTTTTTGACGATAACTCCTGAATCCATTCAACTGTTTTTTAAGCTGATCTTTTTAATTCTGTTAGTTTTGTGGCGGTTTATCCTGCGTTCTTCTTTGCGTCTGCAACCTCAAAGTGTTCAGCAAGAACCTTGGAATAGAAACTAACTTTTAGGCTTAATTGGGGTTCGGTTTAGCAAAGATAGCGTAAACAATCGAAGGGTAAACGTTCAAATAGCGAACAACTAAAATATGCAGTAAAATATTCCACAATGCCATCGTTAAGGCTGTGGAAATGGCAGCACCGACAATTCCAAATAAGGGGATGGTGATGGCATTTAAAATAACGTTCATTACGGCACTGCATCCAAAAATAATAGCCGATTTATTTTGATGTCCTGTCATCACCATCAAATACCCCACCGAACCCGAACCGACGTTGACTAACTGTCCTAAAATTAAAAGGGTCATGGGTATACGAGCGGCTAAAAATTCTGAACCAAATAAGCTTAAAATCGGGTTAGCAAAGGCTATAATCGCAATAGAAAGAATTAAAGACGGCCAAAAAATCCAATGAGCAACAGTTGTCACTAATGATTGTAAACCTAAGCGATCATTTTGGGTGTAAAGCGTGGTAAAAACAGGTGCAACAACGGTATTAACCGCTTGTAAAACAAACTCTGTCCAAACTGAAGTTTTCGCGGCTGCACTGTAAATTCCCACTGCTTCCGGGCTAACCATTGTTCCAATCATCAAAATATCAGTTTGCTTGAGAACAATAGAAAATACCCCTTGTAGTAACAAAGGAAAAGCCACCTGCAACCATTCAAGGGTCTGATATTCTGGAGTTGGTAACTGATATTCACGCTTGAGTTGATGTTGTAGAAAATACCACTGACTTCCCACAACAATCATCAGAGAGAAAACAGATAGACTCAAAACCCACTCGCTGGTTAAATCGGGGTTAATTTTCCAGAGGATAAAAGCTCCTAAAAATACTAAGCAGGGTTCGATTAAATGAAAAGGAGCATAGGCTAAAAGAATTTTATTAAAAGCCCGAGCAATTTCTAATTGCAGTTTTGCTAAAGCAATAAAAGGGACTAGCCAAACTCCAATTAACAGAGGAGTAAAATAGATCCAACGGGAATCTTGAAAGATGAAAATTAAAACAGTTGTTCCTAACGTTAGGACAATACTAACAACCCCAGTTAACCGCCAAGTCCCTCGAATTAAACCCCTTAATTTTTGCGATTGTTGAGTCACTTGATATTCAACAATAAACCGCAAGACCGCAGTCGGTAAACCCAGCCCACCGAAAATTGCCAGTAATAATGTTAGGGAAATAACATATTCATAAATCCCAAATTCTGCCGTTCCTAACCAACGAGCCAGAAAAATCTGCACAATATAAGTTGTCAGTCCAACCCCTGAAACCTGCACTAAAAAGGCAATTCCCGCACCTTTCGCCAAATTCCGCAGTAAAGGAGAGTCAGAAAAAGGTTGACTCAATCGAGTCCAGATGCGCCGAATTCCCATTGAAAATTGCAGAGAGGTTAACGATTGCGTCTCGTTTTCACTTGGGGCGGAAGAAAGTCCGTTTGCTCATCATAGAAAGCATAGGGCCAAGCAAAGTTAATGGGTTGCATGGGATACTTTTTCACGCTAGAGGAACGTCGCTGGGGTTGAGTCAGAACAAAAATCAAACTCAAGATAAAAATACTACCGCCTAAAAATAGAGCGACAACAATCCCCACCAAAACCCAAAGTACAGCCGCTTGAATGTTAGAGCTGCTTCCGGCAACAGACTGAACCGGAAACGCTTTAGACGGGCCAGAAGTCCAGGCCATCATCCGTTGCTGTTCATTGATTTGCATCAACAGTTGCTCATTCTTGATGCGTTGCTGCTCCGTTTGAGAGGTCAACTGCTCGATTTGCATTCGCTGACGTTCCGTTTGCGTCGTCAACTGCTCAATCTGCATCCGATGGCGCTCAAGTTGAGTGGTCAGCTGTTGGGTTGCGCTTTGCTGCTGCTGAAGTTGGTTTTGAAGCTGCGAGTCCGAATTTGGAGAGTCGTTGGGATTAGTCGGTGTCGCAGTTAGAGGCGGCGGAGGTGGAAGTTGGAATGAATTGTAAGGTTGATTGGGTTGTATTGGGCTAAATGGAAGCGTACCAAATGGCTGATTCGCTTGAGGAGGACTGAAAGGTAACACTCCATAAGGCTGATTACTATTGTTAGATTCAGAAGCATCTTTTGAGTTGCTAGAAGGCAGATCGCCGAACAATAGCCACCCAATGAGCAGTAAGAGGGCGGTCATCACCGTAAACATACACCCTCCCATAAATGCTGTCGTTTGACTCATTCCCTTCTGCTTCACGCCACCATTCCACTCTAACTATAAAGACTTGAATTTCAATGCTAAACCCTTTGTTTTTTCCGGGCTGATCCTTGAACTAGAACCAATTCCCACTCAGGAAGTATAGTGCATTTGAATCACTTCCGACCAGGGGGGCTGACTCCAAACTCTAAAGTTTTACTTTGAGTCAAGGACAGACAGGAATTCAACAACTTTTTGTCCAGCCTGGTAAAATTGGACAACTTTTGATGGCGATCGCACCATCTTCACTTAGAGCTAGCTTGGCTTAACATACTTTAGAAAATGCTCTCCTGTCAATCGGCGCTCAAGAAATAGTTTAATCGACCAGATACTGTCCATTTATCAGGGTTTTACGGCTGATTCGTTTTAGTCTTTCTTCAGAAAACTGTCAAGGTGCAAACCGAAAGACATTCTTTAACTTTTCGGCTTGCAAAAATCAACAAAAGTTGCATCATCCTTGCAATTGCTGTAACCCATGATAAAATCGGTTGCACAAGCCCTCATGCGTTCCTAAAGTGATTTGTTTTGGCTGATTGGGGAAAAAAATAATGAAACTGCAAGCTCTAGCAACCACAATTCTACTCTCTCCACTGTGGTTGATCACCGAAACTCTGGCGGCAGATGACGACGCGATCGCCATCTTGCGATCAACCAATCGCTGTCCAGAATGCGATTTACGCTACGCTGACCTCCGAGGACTCGATCTGCGAGGGGCGAACCTATTCAATGCTAAACTACAAGGGGCTATTCTGCGCGATACAGACCTGCGAAGCGCTAACTTGTACGGCGCCAATCTCTATCAAGCGGATCTATTTCGAGCTAACCTGGCAGATGCCAATCTTTATGAGGCAAATCTCAGATATGCTGATTTACAAGGTGCCGATCTGCGACAAGCCGATTTATCGGGAGCGTCTTTTGCTAGAGCGAACCTTCGCAAAGCCGATCTGCGGGATGCTAATCTATTTAAAGTCAACTTCAGTGAAGCTTTCCTGACTGAAGCGAGTTTTCAAAACGCCGATCTGCGACTATCTACCTTCTTCAGAGCAAACTTAGCCGATGCTGACTTTGAAGATGCCAATCTATTTGGGGCGGATCTTCGCCAAGCCAACCTCAATGGTGCGAATTTCTCTAACGCTAATCTACAAGCCGCCATTTTGATCAACACCAATATCGCTCAAGCGGAATTGTCGAATACAGATCTAACGAATGCGTTGCTTCAAGGAACAGAAGGCGCCCCTATTGTCTGTATTCTCAATCAGGTGGTGAATTGCTTAGTTGAACCGAGATCTCCGGCGGCACCACCCTTCTAAGCTCGAGAATTTCTTTCTGGTGAAAAGCTGACTTGGAAGAAAAAGTTATTGAGAATTAAGACATTTTAAATCAGTGTCTTAACTCATCAATGACTACTATACTAATAACGCTCTCTGTTCAGCTTTTTTGGCGTGATGAAAATCGTTACTTTTAACGTTCGTTTTGATAAACCTGATCCGGGTAACAACGCCTGGGTGTGGCGCCGTCCGGTGATTGCTCAACTCCTGGCTCAATGGGATGCGGATCTGATCGGGACTCAAGAAGGAAAAGCTCATCAATTATTGGATTTGCATCGACGCTTAAGCAATTATCAGAGTGTCGGGGTTGATCGTCAAGGAAATGGCTTGAGTGAATATTGTGCTATTTTTTATGATCAACAGCGATGGCAGTGTCTTCAACAGGGGGATTTCTGGCTGAGTGAAACGCCCAAAATGGTGGGAAGTATAACGTCGGAGTGGAAAAATCCAGTTCCTCGGATGGTGAGTTGGGGCATTTTTTCTAATAATACTCACACTAAACCGATTATAATTTTTAATACCCATTTGGACTATCAGAGTCAGCAAGCTAGAGAGTTAAGTGCTAAGTTAATTGGCGATCGCTTGAGTCAGTTTAATGCTGATCAATACTTGTTTATTGTCACGGGTGATTTTAACGCCGAACCTGAAAGTCTAGCCCGCAAAACCCTACTTCAGCCTCTAACAAATGGCGTAAAACTCTATGATGCACTGGCTGATGTGGATTTAGAAGAACAAATGAGTTATCACGAATTTACCGGAAAAGGGTTTGCCGCAGTCGATACGATATATTATGATAGCCGTTTACACTTAAATCAGGTTAGCGTTGATCGCACTCAAATTGATCACGTTTGGCCGTCTGATCATTTTCCTGTTATTGCTCAGTTCAATGAATAAATCTTATATTTATTTACATGGGTTTGCCTCGAGTCCGAAATCAGCCAAAGCCGATTTTTTGTGCGATCGCTTTCGAGAAAAACACATTAATTTACAAGTTCCCGATCTGAATCAGGGTGATTTTTATCATTTAACTCTAACGCGACAACTGCAACAAATTGAAACGGAATTGAATCTAAAATCTGATCAGAAAAAAGTGATCATCGGTTCGAGTTTTGGCGGTTTAACTTCGACTTGGCTCGCTCAACGAAATCCCTCAGTTGAACGGTTAATTTTACTGGCACCTGCCTTTGAATTTCTGATTCATGTGTTACCAAAGTTAGGAGATGAACCGCTTAAAAAATGGCAAATTGAACGCGATTTATTGGTTTATCATCACGGCGAAAAACGCGAGATTCTTTTAAACTATCACTTTATCGAAGACCTTGAACAGTATGATGATCAACAATTACAGCGTTCTCTGCCGACGTTAATTTTACATGGAAAACAGGATGACATTATCCCCATTCAAGCCAGCCGCAACTATGCCGCCTCACGTCCTTGGGTGAAGCTGGTTGAACTGGAAAGCGATCATATCTTGGGAGATGTTCTACCAGAAATTTGGCAAGAAATCCAATACAATTTAGATTTATTTTAGATGTTTAAAACGAAATCTATTGTAAGATGAAGACTAAAGTCAGATCTCAGCAACGCTTAAATGGTTGAATACAGTCCTGAACCGCCTCGAACCTTAGCGATTGATATCGGGGGGAGTGGTATTAAAATGATGGTGTTGAACCTCGTAGGTGAACCTTTAACTCAACGAGCTAGAGTCGAAACACCTCAACCCGCAACACCCGAATTAGTGATCGCCGCCGTCAGCGAATTAGCTCGTCAACAGGGAGAATTTGAACGGGTTTCTGTTGGTTTTCCGGGGGTTGTTGTGCGGGGAGTCACAAAAACTGCCGTTAATTTACACCCAGAATGGCTAGATTTAGATTTCGCCGGGAAACTCTCTCAACAGCTTGGAAAACCTGTGCGAGTGGCAAATGATGCGGATATCCAAGGTTTAGGGGCGATTTCCGGTCATGGTGTAGAATTTGTAATCACACTCGGCACCGGAATTGGTACTGCTTTATTTTTAAATGGTCGCTTAGTTCCGAATTTAGAAGGCGGACATCATCCTTTTCGCAAGGGTGAAACCTACGAACAACAGCTCGGAAATGCTACCTTAGAAAAAATTGGCAAAAAGCGGTGGAATCTGCGTTTAGAAAAAGCCCTAAAAACCCTACATCGGGTGTTAAATTGTGACCGAATTTATCTCGGAGGGGGCAATACGAAGAAAATCAACTTTGAGTTACCCAACTTTATCGAAATTATTCCCAACGTCACCGGAATTTTAGGCGGAATTCGCTTGTGGGAAAGCGATCTCTGATGAGACAGCGACTTCAACAGAATGCGAAGAAGAGGTCGTCTCTGAAGTGGCTCCTTGATCCTCGGCAACAAAAGCCTTTGTGCTTTCTACATTACTAATAATTTTATCGCAAATCGCATCTAAAGGCAGATCGGTCGGATCATTCCCAAAAGGATTATCCATCAGACTGCCAATTTCATCAACTCCAAGTAGAACCGTTGCGATCGCCATCATGGCAAATCCCACCCACCAGTTTAATTGTGCGACTAAATGAAAGGGTAACAAACAACAGTAAATTAGAATTAATTTTCTCAAAAAACTCACATAAGCTAGGGGTGTAGGTGTGGTAGCAATTCGTTCACAATAAGTCAACCCTTCAACCAGCTTATTGAGTTGATTGAGTATGATCATCTGCTGTATGGGCGTGATAGAATGGCGTTGGCTCAATTGTTTTAGGAAATGTCTAATCCACAATGAAATTTGCAGGGGTGGATTTGAAGCTTGACGACATTGATCTAAAATTTTAGGTGAAACCCATTGATCTAATTCAGTGGTAAGGGTTTGTTGTCGTAGATGAAGTTTGGTTGCGATCGCAAACGCTATTAAGAGTTTGAACAGATCCGTTTTTTCCTGCTGAGTCTTTTGATCAATGGCGGGAATTGTGATCTGAATTTCTCGGGATAAATTCCGAATTTCAACGGTGATCATTCCCCAAGCTTGACGTCCTTGCCAAAAGCGATCATAAGCGGCATTTGTCCGAAAAACTAACAATAAACCTAACACTAAGTTACAAGCGACATTCGTCGTTAAGCTTCCCACGACATTTAATTGTAATGTCGGTTGAACAACATGAACATAAGCAACTCCTATCCCTAAACTGGCAAAAATCAATGAGCGAGGTAAAATTGCCTTGACAACTCCCGCATCTAATTTTAGGGATTGGCGAAACCAGTTTAACGGATTTACACTGAACAGCACCTTTGTATTTTCTTTATAGAGACGAATAACTTTCGGTAAGATTCTAGCTTGAGTCTAAGCTTCATACAGTAACTATTCTATCATTTTAGGCGAGTTTGACGCAAGTTTGATCACAAGATAACCTGTTAAAATCAAGATTTACAAAACTTGAATTCTTGGCAAACTTAAAATTAAAACTCTTATTCTTGAGAAGACATCCTAGCGGCTCAAAGTGTAAAATTCAGTGTAAAATAAAACGGTTGTGCTTGCCAATACACAGATCATAATCTGTTCGCGGTTCGGCGCTTGTAAACCCACTGAATCCTTCAAAATTAGGTCAAATTCCAATAAATCAAGATGATTGAACGTTACACACTGCCCGAAATGGGCAATCTTTGGACAGATGAATACAAACTGAAAACTTGGCTTCAGGTTGAAATTGCCGTCTGTGAAGCCCAAGCCGAATTAGGATACATTCCCTGGGAAGCTGTTGAACAGATCAAAGCCAAGGCAAATTTTGACCTGAAACGAGTTCAAGAAATAGAAGCCGAAGTCCGCCATGATGTGATTGCTTTTCTGACTAACGTTAACGAATATGTCGGCGATGCAGGACGCTATATTCACCTGGGCTTAACCAGTTCCGATGTCTTGGATACGGCTTTAGCCTTGCAATTGGTCGCCAGTACCGATATCCTTTTAGAACGGGTTGAATGTTTGAGTCAAGCCCTACGTTATCAAGCCCAACAACATCGTAATACGGTTATGGTGGGGCGATCGCATGGGATTCACGCTGAACCGATTACCTTTGGCTTCAAACTCGCCGGATGGTTAGCAGAAGTCTGTCGCAACCGGGAACGTTTGGTGCGTCTGCGTCACGATATCGCTGTCGGTAAAATCTCCGGGGCGGTGGGGACTTATGCCAATATCGATCCGCGTGTGGAAGCGATCGCCTGTCAAAATTTGGGACTGCAACCGGATACCGCTTCGACTCAGGTGATTTCTCGCGATCGCCATGCCGAATACTCCCAAACTTTAGCATTATTAGGCGCCTCTATCGAACGATTTGCAGTCGAAATTCGCAACTTGCAACGGACCGATGTTTTAGAAGTTGAAGAATTCTTTTCTAAAGGTCAAAAAGGGTCTTCAGCAATGCCTCACAAACGCAACCCTATCCGCAGTGAACGTTTAACCGGACTCGCGAGAATTTTGCGAGGTCATGCGGTTGTCGCTTTAGAAAATGTAGCCTTGTGGCATGAACGAGATATTTCTCACAGTTCAGTTGAACGGATGATTTTACCGGATTCTTCAACTCTGGCTCATTTTATGTTAGTGGAAACCACCGATTTAGTCAAGAACCTGTTAGTTTATCCTGAAAACATGACCCGTAACATGAATCTCTATGGAGGTGTTGTGTTTAGCCAGCGTGTCTTATTGGCATTGGTTGAAAAGGGTTTAAGCCGTGAAGAAGCTTACACGATTGTACAATCTTGCGCCCATCAAGCCTGGAATACAACCGGGGGAAATTTCTATGATTTAATTGTCCAAGATGAGCGAGTAATGGCGACACTTTCACGATCAGAAATTGATGCTTGTTTTGATCCTCAATACCATTTGAGGCATTTAGAAGAAGTGTATCAACGCTTAGGAATTTGACGCAGAATCTTCGGGGTGAGTTGGGCGAGACTTCAGGAAACTGCTGTTTCAGTTAGCAGTACAGGGAACTGTTCACCGTCTTTCATCTGACCCCAATTTGCTCATTTTATTTCCACTCTTATCGAGTTCTAAAAATGAGAATATGACTCGAAAATTGATTTTATTTATTACGGTATTATTGTCGATTGTGGGATGTCATCTAACGGCTATTCCTTCGGCTGAACTTCAGGGAAACTCTAATCAAGCGATTGCGGTTGAAATGGCACAAAATCCTCCCGAGTCTCCACCAATTCAAGTTTATTCTCCGGTTCAAGAACGAGAAAAATTAGTTGATATTCGTGATATTAATCCCAATATAAAACTGGATATTCGTTACGCGACAACCCAGAACTTTTTAAAACGAAAACTCTATTCTGTTCCTCGTTGTTTGTTGCGGGCTGATGTTGCACAATCCCTCTCAAAAGTGCAGCAAGATCTCGAAGGAATGGGCTTAGGATTGAAAGTTTTTGACTGCTATCGACCTTGGTCTGTCACCAAACAAATGTGGGAAATTTTACCCGATAATCGTTATGTTGCAAACCCCCAAAGAGGTTCTCGTCATAATCGGGGGGCGGCGGTAGATTTAACGTTAGTTGATTTACGCAACGGAAAAGAACTAGAAATGCCCACTGATTTTGATGATTTTACCGATCAAGCCGCCCGAGATTATCCCCATAATTCCCCACAAGTTCGCCGCAATAGTGACTTATTAGAATACAAAATGAAACAATACGGTTTTAGTTCTTTAATTACCGAATGGTGGCATTTTGATGCGGTAGGTTGGAATCAATATTCCCTCTTAGATGTACAACTTGATCGGGTTCCGTGACTGGCTTATTCCCCTAAATTCATTTGACCCCAAAATCCGGTAACAATTCGACTGCCATCTTTGAGAACATGAATTTCTATTTGATCACTCGCCCAAGTCAGTTTATCCGCAAAATCGGGATTAAAAACCCGCACTTTTTGATTCCGGGAAGACACCAAAGAATCCGGTGAATGAATGGCTAAAGATTCGACAAACGGCCCATCAATTAACAAATCTAACTGATCTAACAAGTCTTGAGAACCTGGAGGGGCTTTGGGCGATCGCAATTCTTCTAAGGTAAACCCCGTAAATGACATTACATTAAAACCCTTTGCTTTTAAAAGTTTTGCCAGTTGAGTTAAAGCGGGGGCTTGCCAAAAGGGTTCTCCGCCGGAAAATGTGACGCCTTGGTTGCGAGAATGACTCACAATTTTATCCGCTAATTCTTCAACTTTGATTAATTGATTGACTTCAAAAGACCAAGAGGGAGTATTAAAACATCCCCCACATTCTCGTTGACAGCCTTGTACCCAAACCACCGCCCGACAACCGGGGCCATTGACTTCAGATTCATCAACATAACCCATAATATTCAGATATCCGGGGGGAATTTCTGCCAATAAAGCGGGAGGATTAAAAATTAAGTTGTTCATGGTAAATCCATTTAAAATGTGTTGAAGTAGGCGCAGAAAAATAATTCAGTTCGCTGTTGTGCTTTAGCATGATAGGCTTTGGACTCTCCGCCCAACAACAAAGTGTGATGCCTACTTCATCAATTCTATTGTAGAGAATTAGGAAATCACCTCTCTACATCTGAAGTTTTATTTAAGATTTTAACGGTTATTCAACTTTCACCAAAAATTCATATGGATATCCCCGAAAGTTAGAATCCAATTCTAAGGTATATTGTCCGGTTGTGGGAAGTTCTCCCGTCCATTCACTGCGGCTATCAGTATAAGGATCTCCGGCTAAAAGTTGCCCGTCTGGGGTAACAATACGCGGAAAAACCTGTTCACGACTTTCAACCGTTAGGGTTTGACCTGCTTCTGCATTGAGAAGATAACGATGACTTCCCCCGCCAATAATTTCACCTTTAATAATCGCCGAATTTCCCCCCGGTAAAAAGTTAATCGGTTTCTCTACATTGGCACAACTGCTTTTGGTGCGATTTTTAGCCACCCATCCTTCTACGGGGCTACTAATTTGTAACCAACCAAGCTGTTCACTAACAACAGAAATAAACGTATTATTATCAAGTTGAGCGACAATATTATCATCCTTGACTTCAGGGGATGAACGGACATTCAGAGGTGCTTCTGGATCATTAACCACCGCCATATTAATCCGACAATTCTCTACAGGCGGTCGAATCACCACTGGGTTAGTTTCAGAAGACGGCGGGGAAATCGGGGCGTTAGCGGGTGCAGCAGCGACCGGAGAAGGCGTCGTTGGCGGTGGACTCTGGGAGTTTAAAGTCTCCTCAGTCGGAGGTTGAGAAGAGGGCATCGCCGTAATATAAGCGACTATTACGGCTGTGGCGAGTCCGGCTGCCCCTGCAATCATCAACTGGCTAGGTTTGAAGGACATCAGTATAGACCTCGTTTCTCAGGAAAAATTGATCGTAGCAATTTCGTGTAAGCAGTTTCGGGATAGTACCTGAAACTTCAGGACTTTCTCGGGAAATTTGACATCCAGATTTTAAATGTTCGTCTACCCTGTATATTTTAAATTAAACTTGAGCTGGCTTTAATTGATCGCCAATATCCTATACTTCTATGTTACGATTTAATTCCAATCGACTCCCGCATCAGAAACGTTATCAACTGCTTCAGCACGTCAAAAACGAAGTTAAGCAATATCGGTTACAATCACCTCACAGAGCTGTATTAACCCATTTAGCCCAGGAAACTCCCCCGTTAAAAATGCGGCGAATTTGGGATATCGAAGCCAAGGTGGGAAATCGTCCGAGTTTTCGATTATCGCCTGAGTGTGGGATTATTCCGGTTTTTGATCGCATCGGCGGAAAGCTGTTGATTCTTGGAGGAACCGGGGCAGGAAAAACAACAACGTTAATCGGGTTAACGAAGGTATTGGTTAAACGAGCGTTACGCGATCAGGGAGAACCCATACCGATATTATTAAATTTAGCAAGTTGGACGGATAGTGAACAATCGATTGACAGTTGGATGATTGATCAACTCAATATTAAATATGATATTCCTACAGATTTAGCGAAAGATTGGCTGGAAAAATTACAAATTTTACCGTTATTAGATGGGTTTGATGAAGTCAAAAAAAATCAACATAATTCCTGTATTCTTAAGCTGAATGAATTTTTATCCAGTCAGATTTGTCCTTTACATTTAGTGGTTTGTAGCAGTGTAGAAGCTTATCATAATTGTGAAGCAGTATTGCAGCTTAATGGGGCTATTTTACTGCGTCCGCTCACCAAAAAACAAATTAGAACTTATTTAATGAATGCTCGCAGTCGAGAACTTTGGAATAATATTGAAAAAGATGAAAATTTATTAAAATTAGCGAAAAAACCCCTACTTCTTAGTATGATGACCTTAGCCTATGAAGAAATTTTAATCTCTTCTTGGAAGCGGTTAGGGACCTTAGAAGAACAACGCCAATATTTATTTAATGCTTATATTCGCACTCAAATTGCACCCCATCGCAAACCGTCAACCTCTCGAAAAAACTGGGAAGAACAAAATTTAGAAAAGGTTAGACAGGGCTTAGAATGGTTAGCCAAACGTTTGGAAGAAGAAAATCAGTCTGAGTTTTCGATTCAAGAAATTTCCCCCAGTTGGTTGCAAGATTCTCAACAAGAAAATCAATATAAGATTGGGGTTAAGTTCGTTTCCGGGTTGATTTGGTGGGGAATTATTGCTTTAATTGCTCTCGGGGTCATTTTGAGTTCAATTTTGCTCGTTTTTGGGGGAATAATTCTGGGTTGTATCTGGGCGTTTATCTATCGAAAGTTGGCAATTAGTGACTGGATAGAACAGTTTATTTTACGCGGTTTTTTGTCTTATAAAGGTTATCTTCCTTGGAAAACTAAACAGTTTTTAAATGTCGCAACCAAACGCTTACTTTTACAAAAAGTGGGTGATCGTTATCGGTTTATTCATCGTCTACTTCAACACCATTTTTCTCAACTGTAATTTTTATGATTTGTTGGAGTGAGAAGATATAGAAGAGTTGGAAAGAAGCAAGAACCACCACCAAGACACACCAGACACAAAGAGAGAAAATATTCTTCTTAAAAATTAAGCGATCGCACCAACCAAAACGGCGATCGCATTTTTTTATCCGGTTTTCAGATCAGTGACTTGACTTATTCGCCGCCTTGAAGTTTGAGTAACAGGAAACCGCCTGCTAAACCCACTAAAACGATAGAAAAGCACAAGACTGAAACATAAATGATTTCAGCAGCCATAGATTTTGATGTCTCCTTGATGTTATCCTTTCTAAATCTAGTATTTTAGCGTCCCTTTGGTCAAGCTTTTTTCCTCAACTCAGCAAACACTCGTTAAACCTTGAGAGTTGATTGCTGTCTATTTGCGACTTTTTCGACAATGGCTTTACCAATTTCTAAGGAAGCAGTAGCCGCCGGAGAAGGCGCGTTACAAACGTGCATGGCGTTACGTCCTTCTACAATTAAAAAATCATCCACCAGTTTCCCGTCATTTTTCAACGCCTGCGCCCGTACTCCCGCATGAGTTGGAATCAAATCTTCTGACTGAACTTCAGGAATTAAACGTTGTAAACTGTGAACAAATGCTGCTTTGCTAAAAGAGCGAATAATTTCTTCAATCCCATCTTTTGCGTGTTTGGTGGCGAGTTTCCAAAACCCCGGATAAGTCAGTGTATCAATGGTATCTGCTAAGTCAAAATCTGTCTTTTTGTAGCCTTCTCGCTTCAGGCTTAAAACAGCATTAGGCCCTGCATGAACACTGCCATCAATCATCCGGGTAAAATGAACGCCTAAGAAGGGAAAATTGGGGTTGGGAACGGGGTAAATTAGGGTTTTGACTAGATAACGTTTTTCGGGGATGAGTTCATAGTATTCGCCTCGGAAGGGAACAATTTTTGCTTCGGGTTTAACGCCGCCTAACTGAGTGATTCTGTCACTATACAATCCTGCACAATTAATCAAATATTTCGCTTGAAATTCGCCTTTGTTTGTTTCCAGAATTGAACCGTCTGAGGTGTTTTTAATATTCTCAACTTTCGTCGATAGTTGCAGTTTTCCGCCTTGTTGGGCAATCAGTTCGGCGTATTTTTGGGAAACTTGCGTATAGTTGACAATTCCGGTTGAAAAGACCTTGATTCCCGCTAAACACCGCACATAGGGTTCAACTTCTTTGACCTGTTCGGCGGTGATTTTTTGGAGTTCAAGACCATTTTCTAAACCGCGTTTATAGAGGTTTTCTAAGAGGGGTAATTCTTCCGGTTCTGTCGCAACAATGACTTTCCCACAGACATCATAATCAATGCCATATTTTTGGCAAAATTCCACCATCGAAATACAGCCTGTTCGACAGAGTTTGGCTTTTAAACTTCCGGGTTTATAGTAAATCCCTGAATGAATCACACCGCTATTATTTCCCGTTTGATGAGGGGCAAAACGGTTTTCTTTTTCTAAAAGCAGAATTTTTGCATCAGGATAACGTTCAGCTAACGCCATTCCCGTTGATAAACCGACAATTCCGCCCCCGATAATTGCAAAGTCATACATAAAATTAGACACTCTTGAATTTTAGTCTTTGAGAACTGATCTTACGGTTTTCAGCTTGTTTGAACAAGTCATTTCTGTAAATTTTAATCTATTGCGTGTAAAGTTCATGTAAATTATAATGTAAATCAGCCTTTAAAAGTAAAAGTATATTGATTGATTATGGCGTTTAATCGAATTCGAGTCGCAAAAGATAAAGCAGATTTTGTTAAAGCCTTAACCGAATCAGAAGGCAAAACAGGGCCGTTTCAAACCTATGCAGATGTGATGGTATTTGCCGCAACATTAGGAATGGGGCGCAAAAAACGAGTGCCTCTAGAAGCCATTTCTAAACGAGAACCTTCGCCCATTTCCTTAGAAGTTTTTATTTCTCGCGGCTATGATTTAGTGATAAAACTCATGGCTTTTGTGGAAGTGAATGACCCGCAAATTCTATCCCCTTTTGATGCGGAATCCGAAGAAAAACGGGCGGAAATTTTTGAAGAGTATGCCAATGGGGGTTTAGAAGTATTACTCGAAGAATGTCGAGGAGCAGTCGATTATTCAGATCGAATCTTATTACTGTTGATGTCGGAACGCGATCGCTATAATCAACCCGAACCCGATCAAGAATTTGATTTAACTCGATTTTTGAATTAAAATCTTATTAGATTCATCCTTGATACTTGGTCGGAGTCGATTAGTTGCAACTCTTTTAAGAGAAAATCAACTCACTTCGCCGCTTTTACCCGAATTTAGGTGTTTAATTTCCGGCTTTTTCTAAAAATTTAACCACTGAGCCACCATCTGAGGAACAGGTAAAAGAATCACCAATAATAAACACAGCGTCAGCAATCCTACAAAGTCTCTAATATTATCCAATTCGCTGACATCATTTAAGGCGGGTTCATCATTGAGGGGTAAGACGAACAGCAAAACCGCTAAGATCAAAAACTCCTGTCGAGTCAACGCCAAAATCAGAATTAAAAAGCGAGAAACTTGACCAATTGCCATGCTCGTGCGTTGACCCATCATCGCATGAATCATGTGACCGCCATCAAGTTGACCAACCGGAAGTAAATTAAACGCAGTGACAATTAAACCCAAATATCCAGCGATCGCAACCGGATGAAAATCAATCGCATCAGTAGCCGTTAATTCCGTTCCCAAGGTTAACTTACTCAACACCGTTAACAATAGAGAAAAACTGGGATTAATCGCATCAAAATCTAAAATTCCCACGCTATCAGGGGGCGCCGAAATCACCGTTGAATGAGCCAATCCCCACATCAAAATCGGTAACGTGACGATAAATCCCGCCCAGGGGCCAGCCACACTAACATCAAATAAAGCTTTGCGGTTGGGAAGCGGCGATCGCATTTGGATAAAAGCGCCCAAAGTCCCGAGGAAAAACGGCACGGGCATAAAATAAGGTAAAGTTGTGCGAATGCGATAACATCTCGCCGCCAGATAATGAGCCGATTCGTGAATCCCCAAAATTGCCATCAAAGCCAGCGCATAAGGTAATCCTTGGCGCAATAAATTCGGATCAGATTGCCAAGTTTCAGGAGGCACATCTGCCATCGTTACACCCGCTAACGTCGTTGTAAATAAGGTAATCACCAACAATGCCAAAGCTAACAGGGGTCGCGTTATAGGGTCATTGTCAGTCACCTTTTTAGCGGTTTCAATGTAGGGATTAGGAACCAACGCAAAGAAAGGTTTATCATTCAAATCCGTTTGAAAAACGACAATAAAGCGATCGCCAAATTGCGCCTCAATTTTATCTCGAATCGTTTGATAGACAGTCTCCGGGTTAGACCGGATTTGGCCCCGACAAATCACCGCTTGGGGGCGATGTTCAAGTTTTTGTAAGGGAAAAACCGACCAAGGGAAACACTCACGCAGTTTGTTTTCCTCCGAAGGGGTAATCACTCGGGGAGGAGGCGGTTTCGGTGTTGTTTCCGGGGTCATGCTTGAGAGAGATGTCGTAGACGAATCGATCATTTCTGGCGGCATTTGGCGTCCGAGTTGAACCAGCAACCAGTAAACACAAGGACAAAGAATAAAAGGGATAATGATCAGTTCAGGTGGAATACGCCTCTGTTCACCGTAGACAAGCTGCCAGGTACTCCAAATCAACGCAGGTGTCATCATCACCAGCCATAATATCCAAATCGGTGTACGGGTAATGCGAGCGACACCCCGTCGCAAAATCCAGTACGTTATAAAACCTAATAGGAGCAACCACAACCAAAGAAGCATGATCTAAAATTTCACTGCGACTAAAAACCCAGTCTAAAATCAAAAATTGAAATGAGTATAACTAACAAATAACAGAAGCCATCGACTCAAACTGATGCTTAGACTAAATTCTCTGCTATGCTATTATCCCACACTGAGCAAAACCTGTAGCCGATGAAACTGTTAGCTCAAGATGACAATCTTTAAATTAACCCTTCAAACCTTTCTATGGTGCAACCCCGACCCGTTTCTCAACCTCCAAAGCCTGTACTCGAAAATATTTGGGCTTTTTCTCCCAACCGAGAGACATTAGGGGGAACAGCCTACTTGATGGTCGAAAATCAAACTAATATTCTGATCGATACTCCCGCTTGGGACGAGGTGAACCGGAATTTTATCGAACAACAGGGGGGAGTTCAGTGGTTAGTCATTACCCATCGCGGAAATATTGGTCAAGCACGGGAGATTCAGCACTCAACAGAATGTCATCTTCTCATCCAAGAACAGGAGGCTTATCTGCTCCCGGAAGCAACTGTTACTTCCTTTCAACAGGAGTTTACCCTCAGTCCTCACAGCCAAATGATTTGGACTCCCGGTCACTCTCCTGGTTCGTCCTGTTTCTACTCTAGCTTAAATGGAGGCCTGTTGTTTAGTGGACGTCATTTGTTACCCAATCTTCAGGGTGAACCCGTCCCGTTAAGAACAGCGAAAACCTTTCACTGGCCACGACAAGTTCAGAATGTCAAACGGTTAATTGAGCGATTTTCCCCACAAACGCTACAATTTCTCTGTCCGGGAGCCAATACCGGAGCGTTACGCGGGAAACGGGTGATTGAACAAGCTTACGACAAACTCGCTCGTTTAGACTTAGAAGCGTTATTACAGTTATCAGTCTTGTAGGGGTGGCTTCATCAATTACCTCTACCAGTGACGAGTAACACAAATTTCAACTTCTATTAAGATTTATCAAAATCATTGGGGCTGTTTCCAGGCCAAAGAAATGATCAAACTTGAGTCTAGTGACTGCTTTGAGGATTTTTAGACTCCTGAAAGGCTATCTATTCTCCCGTTCACGCAGATGATCAGAACTTGGTAAAATGCAGTTTGTGAGTTTAGCGATCGCACACACGATTAAATAAATTCATCGAGATTAAATTCGTCGGAAATTTCATTAAACCCCTATGACCTCAAGCGCTGCATATCCTAACGCTCCTGATCTTTGCGCTGATGACTATGTGATCATTGGTTTAGCAACTTGTTTCATCAAACAAGAAGGGGAAGTTCATCAAGTTCAAATTATTGAACCCATTCCCTCAGCCGCCCTCGAAGCTTTACTCAAAGGAATTCCCACGTCTTATGAAATGGCTTGTGCCACAACAGTCGGAGCGGTTCTCACAGGCGAGACTGCCCAAATTCCTGCTGAGTTTCCACCCGAGGTGCAGTTAGCTGATGATTTTAACCAACGGGTTTTCGCTGCCGCCCGAACTTATAAAAGTCGTCCAAACGCTCAATCTCATATTGCTTTAGGGACAGTTTTTAAAGACTTAAACTATTCCTTAGAACGCAAACGCATTTTAAATTCAGAGCGAATTATCAGCACAGAAGATAACGTTAAACAGCACGCTTATACTCATCAAGTCCTTTAATATTGTTTGTTGAATCGGTAGGGTGCATCAAACGGGTTCTTATGAAAGTACATCATAATATAGGTGATTTGATGCACCCGACTACTAGATGATATATTTGTTGTGATGCGCCCATCCTCAAACAAAAATCAATTTAGAATGCAGATTGTTAACAAGTCTGCCTTAGTTCGTTTAGCGATACTTTTCGCTGTATTGCTGATTTTAGGGGCTTGGGCAGGGTTGACGATGTTTTGGATGCCCGAACACAGTTATAACGGCAAACTTCAACCTTTACAAAACGAAGAAATTGCACTTCAAACCTCACTCAAACGAGATATTCAAAAGATAGCAGATGAGATTGGGGTGCGAAATGTAAGTCAATATGAAAATCTGAATGCAGCAAAAACGTTTTTGGAAACTGCTTTAACTGAAGCGGGTTACGAAGTAAAACTCCAGGAATATCAGATTAATAATAAATCATATTATAATCTAGAAGTTGAACGATTGGGAACCGAAAAGCCTAATGAAATTGTGCTGATTGGGGGTCATTACGATTCAGCTTTTACCAGTCCGGGGGCTAATGATAATGGCACGGGTGCCGTCGCTACGCTAGAACTCGCACGAATCTTTGCCCAGAAATCTACCAAGCGCACGGTTCGTTTTGTTGAATTTACCAATGAAGAACCGCCTTTTTTCTGGACAGAAAATATGGGAAGTTTGGTCTATGCCCAGCGTTCGCGTCAGAATCAAGAAAATATTGTGGCGATGTTAAGCTTGGAAACAATGGGCTATTTTTCAGACACGGTAGGGAGTCAAAAATACCCTTTCCCCATTAATTTATTCTATCCCAATCAAGGCAATTTTATTGCATTTATTGGCAATCTCAACTCGGGAAATTTAGTTCGGCAAGCCATTAAATCCTTTCGTCGTTATGCTGAATTTCCTTCAGAAGGTGTTTCTTTACCGAGTTGGATTCCGGGTGTTGGTTGGTCAGACCAATGGGCTTTTTGGCAACAGGGATATCAAGGAATTATGATTACAGATACCGCTCCTTATCGTTACCCTTATTACCACACAGAAGAAGATACTCCTGATAAAATTGATTTCGATAAGCTAACAAGAGTGGTCGCTGGATTAGCTGAAGTTATCTCTGATTTGGCGGAGTAAAGATGGTTGGGGTGCATCAAACAGGTTACTGTTGTGATATGATATCCGACTAATCAATAATCGTGCTGGTAGGGGCGGGTTCTGCCTAGATCTTGACGACCACTCCGAGATTGAGTTAAACCCGCCCCACCCCATAACAAAATTAATAAACCGGACATCATATGAAATTCCATCCAGATGTGGCTGATTTGATGCACCCTACTACTGAGGAGAATTAGAAGAATTGGGAGAATTGTTAACATTAAAAGTTTGCCAAGAGTGAATCGCTTGTACAATAAAATGACCAATCGGGCGATTAATTGCTTGTTCAATCTTTTGACAATTTTCTGAAGTTAAAGTCTCAATCAAACTTTGTTTTAAAACCGGATCACTTTCGAGTTGTTCGACAATTTCCGCCGCCGCTTTCATCTGTTCAGACGTTGTATTAATCGGATAAACCGCTTCTATTTCTTGGATAAACTGTTCAATCACTGACACAATAGCCGCTAAATTAGTAGGCAGTTTATTAGGAGTTTCCGGGGCTTCTTTTGGTGAATGATCAACCCTTGTCGAATTGAGAGAATTGTCGCGATTTTCAGCTTCTAGAATATCTCTTTCTCCTTTGAGAGAAACTTGAACAATTGTTCCTGAAAATTCGGAAGGGTTATCTTCGGAATCTAAAATCGTCGAGTACCAACTTTGTTTACTTTGCAAGAACGAACGAATAATAGCTGTAAATTGCTGGGGTTTTAAAGTTTTACTCCAATCAGTTGGTTGACGATAGGGATTTGGATCATCACTATTTTCAGCCGGAAGACGCAAAAACAAATAATCACAAGTAATATTTCTCAGTTGAGTCGTTAACGTAATACCCCAATCTTGAATAAAAGCCCCCGTTAACGTTGAACCATTCAGATTGGCTTGACTTAATTTCGTTCTCACCAGTTTAGCTTTGGATAAATCAACCCCTTTTAAATTAGTCGAACTGAGATTAGCCCCAATAAAACTCGCCTTTGTTAAATTAGCATTTTGTAAGTTCAGTCCCCGCAAATCTTGATAATCAAAATTCTGGTTTTCGCCTAGACCTGTTTGCAACAATTCCCGAATTTGAGTATTTTCTAAATAAGTATTTCCGCATCGTACCTGATCCAGTTGCTTCGCCCCCCGCCAACGTGTGCGCGTCAATTTAGCTTGGCGAAAATCAGCACTTTTCAAGATAGCATTGGTAAAACTAGCATCCGTTAAATCCGTATTGCGAAAATTTGTTCCGCCCGTCGCTGCTAAATTAACCGCCAAGTTGTGAATTAAAACATATTTTTGATCCCCTTGAATCCCCCGCCAACCGATATAATCAAACCAAAACGTTACTAAAACAGATATTGCGATCGCCATCGCACTCACCCCTCCCGAAATATAACCCGCAATGGCACTCGCAATCGCCGCCACCATCAATACTTTCGCCACACTCATCACCCAGGCTATACGTTCAGCAATCACAAAAATCACCCCAAAAGCGACGGCTGACGCAAACAGAATCGCCCCCGCAAACCCCGCTAACACCCCCGCAATTGCCAATGTACCCAGCAAGGTGACGACATTCGCTAGTCCAGACACCACCCCGATAATAATCCCGACAACGGCAATTTCGATCGCATCAACAAACGCTCCCCAACCCCGTTCAATTCCCCGACGCCCCGCAATCAAAACCAGTACCAGCATTAAGGCCAGAGCCGCCCAACCCGTGTTAGAGTCTTCGGGAGTAGACATATTGAAAAACACCAAGACAAAATAACCCACTAGCACCAAAGCCAGTCCCAACAGAACCAACAACAACCAGGCCACCCCCGAAACGATGATCATCCAAACTTTAGGAAGTCCAGCTTTCACGCCTCGAAACTTC
>NZ_LATL02000236.1 GCF_000972705.2 Limnoraphis robusta CS-951
GGCATACCGAAACTATCTCTGAAATGGGATGAACGACTGGGGAGACGAACCCCTCAAAGAGTAGGTTAGGAAACTAGCTTGCTGTAAGGGTTGTCAATGAATCAGTAATCCAAAGCCGTGAGGCTTGGAGAATCCCCTTTCTTTAGAAATGGGGAGTATGTCAATTCATCTGTATATTTAGCTTGAATTGCTAATCAATGACTAGCATTGACAACCTGACTTCCCTAGCTACAATAACATTTTCTCAGATTACGGAATCTGGCTGGACTTATATTGAGGGCTGGGCTGGCTCGATCATAAACTCTAATGCTTGACCTTGGGAGCTGCCGAATTTTAACTGAGTTCCTGATTTTAAGGCAACTTCTTGGTGATGAACTCGCAGCCATCCGGTTTCTGCTAAGACTAGGGTGCCATAGCGGGAAAAATCGCGCAGAAAGAAGCTGGGTTGGCTGCGATCATCGTTACTATTGCGAGAAAAGATTTCTGCGTGTTTACTCGATACCCATTGTTCAGAAATCACGATATCATTATCTTCTCCTCGCCCGACTCGAACACTTCCGGCTTCGATTGGCCAGATTTGCGGGGCGACTGTCTCCCCGTTGTCTAAGCGACTGGGTAGACGTAACCAAGCCCTTGGAGAGACATAGCCCAACCAAGTGGGAGAATTGACGGGGAGTTCTGTTCTGATTTCTTCGAGGGGTTGCATTAATTCTCCGCTAAATTCCGGGTGCATATACAACACCGGAAGCGTCCAGGCGGGGTGATTAAATTTATAAAGGGGTAATAAATGCTGTCTGGCGATCGCAACGGCTTGATCGATGGGTTTACGGGCGACGAGGGCTTGAGCGAAGGCTTGAATGAAGCTGAGGGCTTCTTGATCGGTGATCGAGTCTCGCATTCCCAAGACAGCCGGAACCCCATGATGAATTAAGACTTTGGCTAAACTGCTACTGGGGATGGCTTGGAAAATAGCTTCTGGGGAGGGTGTCAGATCGAAGGCTGGATGAGCGCCCCAACAGGCGTTAAACACGGCCATGACCACACCGCAGCGCACGAGGACTTGAGCGAGTTCAGTCCCGTTGAGGGTGACATCGGGTTGCAAAAATAACAAGCCGCCATCGGGAGCGGGGATGCAGTGACCTCCGTAAAATAAAACGTTATGTTCTCCGGTTTCCAGTTGGGCGATCAGTTGGGAGATGCTGGGTTGTATTAAGGTGGTGACGCGACAGGGGGCGGGGTTGTCTGGATAGGGGTCTTCTGTTGGGGAACTACAGGTGGTGAAAATTTGACTTAATTGTTGGGCTTCTTGTTCTAACTGCAATTGTTGAATTTGAGAAGATTTTTCTAGGGGTTGTAAGCCTGGACTGTTTTTGCTTTCAGCTTCTGGCTGTCCTAAGACCAGTAAAATATTTAACAACTGAGCGGGTTGATATTGTGGTAAAGGATTAACATCACTGGTTGTTCGGCTAAACAGGAGTTGTTGACTCAGAGAAATCGCGGGTTGACCTGCTTGGGGTTGCATAATTTCCCAAGGTAAAGGGATCAGGTCAGCTTCTCGCACATCGAGTCGAACTCGCAAGGGTTGATCTTGTCCGATGGCAATGCCTTGACTGCGATGCAGACTGTTTTGTATTGCGCCTTGGAACAACCACTGCCACAGATGAATGCCTAAATGTTGCATCAGGCGACTGCTGTAACTCAACTTTTGGCTGGAGTCTGTGGAGGCCAGGGAAATCATCGGTTGAGGAGAAGAAAGGGGGGAAATCTGCGCTAAACTTTGGGGGGAAAACATCTCTAACCAAGCTTGCCAAGCCTGGGAGAGAGTCTCTGGCAAAATGCAGTCGTGATGAACATACCCACTCGGGTAGGGTGACTGTACAACCCAGGTGGCGAAATGGTTGGCTTCACGTGTGTTTAGGCGAGCGATTGCAAGACTGAGGCAGGGACTGTCAGAACGCGACATTCAGTTTAAACCAATGTTCAATTAAGAGGCAAAGTGAATTTCTTTGTTAGTCTAACATGAAAAAGCCGATTGGTTGTGTAATCATTATACTCAACGATCTGCATCAAGTTCTACTGGTTTTGCGGGATCAAAAAAGTGCTATTCCCTTTCCCAATACCTGGAATTTGTTAGGGGGATTTAAGGAAGAGGGCGAATCTCCAAAAGACTGTATTCATCGAGAACTGTTAGAAGAAATAGAAGTTGATGTGGGGGAAGTCTACTTTTGGCGAAAATATCACTGGGTTGATTGTGATGAATATGTTTTTTGGCAATCTCTAAATTTAGACCTCAATCAAGTTAAACTGAATGAAGGACAACGCTTGGCTTATTTTAGTCGCTCTCAAATTCAGCAGACTCAGCTAGCATTTGAGTGTAATCAAATTTTAGAAGATTTTTTTCAGGCTGAGGTTCGGGTGGCTAACCTTGAAGCCAATTTTTAGAGCGTTAGCAGTTCATTGAGTTTCGGGAAAATTGAATATCGTCTATTTTTATTGATCATTTTATAATCGGGTTATTTAGAGACAACAGTTGAGTCATCGAAATCAAGAATTAATCACGGAGTCTACGCTTATGAGTATGAATGTTCTGACTGGTATGAGCTATCCTTTGGGGGCAACAGTTTACCCGAACGGAGTTAATTTTTGTATTTTCTCTAAAACGTGTAAATCTCTAGAGTTACTTCTGTTTGATACTCCGGATGCGGCTCAACCTTCAGAAGTTATTCTCCTTGATCCCAATATTAATAGAACGTTCTATTATTGGCACGTTTTTATTGAGGGGATGCAAGCTGGACAAATTTATGGATATCGGGCTGATGGCTTATTCTTTCCCGAAGCTGGGTATCGTTTTGATTACGAAAAAGTATTACTTGATCCCTACGCTAAAGCTGTTGTTAATGATGAAAACTACAGTCGGGGTGCTGCATCTCAACCCGGAGATAATTGTGCTAAAGCGTTTAAAAGTGTTGTTGTTGATCCGAAAGCTTACGACTGGGAAGGAGATTTACCGCTAAGAATTCCCTACTCAGAAACGATTATTTATGAACTTCATGTAGGGGGCTTTACTCGCCATCCCAGTTCGGGACTTCCCCCGGAAAAACGAGGGACTTATGCAGGTTTAGTCGAAAAAATTCCTTATTTAAAAGACTTAGGAATTACGGCGGTTGAATTAATGCCCGTTCACCAATTTGATGAACAGGATGCTGTTCTTCCTTTAAGAAACTATTGGGGGTATAGCACTGTTGCCTTTTTTGCTCCCCATCGGGGTTACAGTTCCCGTCGTGATCCGCTTGGGCCAGTCGAAGAATTTAAAGATATGGTCAAAGCATTTCATAAAGCGGGATTAGAAGTGATTCTGGATGTTGTATTTAACCATACAGCCGAAGGAAATCACAACGGCCCGACGCTATCTTTTAGAGGCTTAGATAATGCCTTGTATTATATTTTAGAGGAATACGATGGGCAGTATTATAGCAACTATAGTGGTTGTGGAAATACGGTTAAAGCTAACTATGAAATTGCGGGTCAGTTGATTGTAGATTGCTTGCGGTATTGGGTTTCAGAAATGCACGTCGATGGCTTTCGGTTTGATTTGGCGTCAATTTTCTCTCGCGATAAAAATGGTTATCCGATAGAAGATGCACCGATTTTATGGATTATTAAATCTGACCCCGTTTTAGCGGGAACTAAGCTAATTGCAGAAGCTTGGGATGCGGGAGGATTGTATGAAGTCGGCTCTTTTGCAGGCGATCGCTTTACTGAGTGGAATGGAAAATATCGGGATGATGTTCGTAGTTTTGTGAAAAGTGATCCAGGCAAAGTTCAACAGCTTGCGGCGCGAATTATGGGGAGTCCTGATATCTATCCTCAACCTGATCGTGAACCCCATTGTAGTATTAATTTTATTACCTGCCATGATGGATTTACGATTAATGATTTGGTGTCTTATAATGGGAAACATAATGAAGCCAACGGAGAAAAAAATCGGGATGGATGTAATTATAATGTGAGTTGGAACTGTGGAGAAGAGGGGTTAACTGATAATCCTGTCATAGAAGCTTTACGTCTACAACAAATTAAGAATTTTCTGACAATTTTATTTGTCTCTCAAGGAACACCGATGATTTTAATGGGAGATGAAGTTCGACGCACCCAGCACGGAAATAATAACGCCTATTGTCAAGATAATGAACTGAGTTGGTTTGACTGGAGTGATATTGGTAAACAAGCTGACATTCTGCGTTTTATGAAGGGAATTATTCGTTTTACTCAAGAACGACATATGTTCCGGATTAACACCATTTTGCAAGCTGAAGGTAAACATTTACCCTATATTACTTGGCATGGACTGCGTTTAGATAAACCGAATTGGGGAGAAAGTTCTCGTTATTTAGCCTTTAGTTTGCGTCATCCCGATACAGGAGAATATCTTCATATTATGTTGAGTTCTTATTGGGAAGCTTTAACATTTGAGCTACCTAACTTGCCCTCTGGACAATATTGGCACAGAATTGTCGATACAGGGCTAGCAGCCCCCCATGATCTTTATGATGTGAAAGTGGCGCCGGCTGTTAAAGCCCTTCGCTATCGAGTTAATCCTCGTTCATCGGTTGTTTTAATGGCAAAATAGACAAGGGTTTGTCCGTGAAAACTCAGTTGACAAACTCCAATCAAATTGGATGTTCCATTGGAGCCTCTCTCTGTTTATAATTTCAACAGTAAACACATCTCTAGAGTTAATCAATTTCTATGTCTGCTCCTCAAAAACTATACGAAGGGAAAGCGAAGATTGTCTACACAACAGATGATCCCGAAATATTGCTTGCCTATTTTAAAGATGACGCGACAGCTTTTAATGCTCAAAAACGAGGGACAATTCAAGGCAAGGGTGAAATTAACAATACCATCTCGACTCACTTGTTTCAACTCTTAGAAGCTGAAGGAGTTCCGACTCATTTTATTGATACGGTTGCTCCGAATGAAATGAGAGTAAAACGGGTTAAAATTGTACCGATAGAGGTGATTGTTCGTAATATCGCCGCCGGAAGTTTATGTAAACAAACGGGAATTGCAGTGGGGACTGTTTTAGAACCCACTTTAGTCGAATATTGCTACAAAAATGATGAATTGGGTGATCCGTTACTAACAGGCGATCGCTTATTTTTACTGAAGTTAGCCACACCCGAACAACTCGACGAAATTAAAACATTATCGCTGAAAATCAATCAAGTTTTGTCGGAGTTTTTTGATCAATGTGGGATTACGTTAGTAGACTTTAAACTCGAATTTGGTTACACGTCAGAGGGTCAACTCGTACTCGCCGATGAGATTAGTCCAGATACCTGCCGTTTGTGGAATAAAGGCGAAACAGACCCCAATTTAAGGGTGATGGATAAAGATAGATTTCGCCACGATTTAGGAAATGTGGAGTCGGCTTATCAACAAGTTCTAGAACGAGTGTTAGCCCAAACAAAAATGAGTTAAAATAGAACATAGGGAGCGATGTCTTACAGTGAATTTACTCTAGAGCGAGTCGTCAAAACATTTAACTTAACCCTATTAGAACAGGTTAACTTGTTTGTAGAGATTCCCGAAGTTGAATGTAGTTCTTTTCTACTGCAAACTTTAGAATACAATGTTCCTCTCGCTCTGGCAATTAGCACAGAAAAAGCTCGTTCTGAGTTGATTATTGCTCCCATTTTACTCGAACTCAGACGACAATTGCAAGACCAAATCAGCTTATTTTCGGGAACGGAATTTAATGTCGCTCCCGAATTGGGTTTAAACGGAACTTGTGATTTTCTCATCAGTCGAGAGCGAGAAATTTTGTTTGTGCGATCGCCCGTTGTGACGTTGGTAGAAGCCAAGAAAGAAAATATTAACAGTGGTTTGGGTCAATGTATTGCTGAAATGATCGCCGCCCAACTGTTTAACGAACGAGAAGGAAATCAAATTCAAAGTATTTATGGTGTGGTGACTTCGGGTAATATTTGGAAGTTTCTCAAGCTAAATAAACAGGTGATTAGTATTGATTTAGTTGAGTATTATTTGCGAGATTTAACAAAAATTATGGGGATTTTAGTTCATGGTGTTTCTCAGTTAGGTTAAAGTGATATGATATCCGACTAATCAATGATTGTGATGTAGGGGCGCTCCTCAGCCGAAGATCGAGGGCGACCACTCCGAGATTGAGTTAAACCCGCCCCACCCCCACCATAACAGGCATTAATCAACCGGATATCATATGATAAATTGGAGTGGAACAGTTTAAAAAAAGGAATTTTTATTGAAAGAGGCTACGCGACCGCACTCTAGAGTCACTAAATTAATAGAGCGTTTTGAAAGAGGCGATCGCGAGATTTGTTAGGAACTATATTCTATGCTAAACTGTATCTTTGACCAACCTCCTTGAGTATTTGAACAAATTTATTCTGATCTTGTTCATCATTTAATTTTTCTACTAATGCTATTAACTTCGACAAATCTTGTCTACTGTTAGAGTTGGCAAGATCTTCGACCAATTCGTTGTTAAAAAATTGAGCCAAGTAGTCATAGCTTTGTCGGTCATAAAATATTTTATTAACTACATCTACAAATTCAAATAATTCTGTTCTATCTTTTTCATTAGAGATAAGCTTCGCCAACTTGGGATCAACAAATTTAGCTAAACTTTGATAATCTTCAGTTATACCATAAAATGTTTTCACCCGATCTACAAACACAAATAACTCCTCAGCATCTTGTTTATTTGATAGCAGTTCACCCAATTGAACATTAAAGAATCTAACTAAGTTTTCATAGTCTTTGGGATTGGGCGATGTTTCTACAAAGTTTATTAAAGACCTCAAATGGTTTCTGTCCCGATAATTCGAGAGCAAATACAAGAACTGACGATTGGATAACTTCGCCAGATCCTGATATTGAATTAAGTCCTCTTTCCAGGTAATTCTTTGATCCGTCAACGCTATGCCATTTTTAGCATCATGAGATCTACTGGTGTCTATTAAAGATAGGACTTTTTCGTTATAATCAACCGATAGCCAAGTAGATAAAGCATTTGAAAGTTTATCTAGGGGAATATAGGGAGCATAAAAACTATCCCGACTCAGAAAAGACCCATACCCAGAACGCATTTCTTGTACCAATTCTCCTAAAGAATCAGGTGTTGGATCTTGGGTTAAAGTGTAGATACGAGTTTCCAACTGACGCAGTATATTCCCATCTCGTTTCTTTCCTCCCTCCAAAAATGACCAAATTAAAAAAGCAGTTCCAGAAGCGACAAGAGCGGCGCCGCCTGTTATTGCACCCAGTCCACCCAAAGCCGACATGGTTGCAGTGATAGCCGCAGCCCCCGAAAATGTACCCGCAACGCCCAAAGCGCTCGCCGCAGTCCAAGCCGCAAAAACGCTCGCCGCACCCGCCAGGGTTCCGGTTGTAATTGCAACGCCCAAATTCGTTAAGTCTTGGCTATCCATTTGCGAGACTAACGCCACAGAGACCAGTCCTGCGGCACCAATTAACGCGGCGCCTCCGGTTGCCACAACCAATCCCCCCAACATTCCCAAACCCCCTGCGGCGACGGAACCTCCGCCGAGGAAGGCTAATGTTGCATTCGTTGCTGCTGCTCCCGACAAACTGCTGAGAGTTACTCCTGTTGCGGTTTCTGCTCCTATTGTTGTTAGCAGTCTAGTTGCTTGGGGTACAATAGCACCTCCTCTCTTTGCAGCAGTCTTCAATAATTTCTTTTTAGGTTCTTTAGAATCTTGTTCCAAGGTAACTGCTTTTTCTGTAAAGTTTTCAACACTAGACTTGCCTTCACTGTTGAAATCTTGCTCTCGGGTTACGAAATAAACAACTTTAGCATTTTCTGGAATATTGGCTTTTTCAATAAATGAGTCTAAAGATGTTAAAGTCGCCACATCGGATTCAGAGATAGTTCCACCATCACGAACTTGATCGTAAATTGCCAGATATTCTTCCTGGCGACCCGGACTCAATTTTTGACTTTCTTTGATGAAATTAACTAAAATAAAGTCAACTGTTAAAGCCCTGGAAGTGGCGCTGGAAAGAGAGTAAATTTGTTGAATCGTGAGAGGAAGGGTAGAGTTGGTAATAATCGTATCAAGATCGGTCAGGGCTTTAAAATCGGGAACGGGTTCACCCGCTCGGACGTATTCCCAGGTTCCTCGTATTGTTTTCTTCTCTTTCTGCGTTAAATTTGATTCGGCTAGTGCAGATGCGATCGCCTGTTCAATTCCAACTAAACGGGAGTTTTTGCTGGCGATTTCATACCGTTGTTGAATCTGAGGATCTAGCTTTGATGAAGAATAAATCATATAATCGAGTAATTCCAGCGCTTCTATATCGCTGATATATTTAGAATCTTCAATGTCTTCGTAAACGGACTTACATTTTTCTTGACTTGATTGTTCTATGAATTTGGTCTTTTCAATTTCTTCATAAATTTTAGAGTCTATTCTTGTAATCTTATCATACAAAGTATGGAAAACGACGACAATATCTTCACCTTCTAAACCAACCCTGGAAATCATTTTCTCATCATTGTCTTGAAGTTTTGCTGGAATTGATATTAGTTGAGTCTCTCCTGAACGTAAGGTAATGATCTGTTGTCCCCCGCTACGAGCTTCAGTATAGGGAACAAAAATGTGATAAATCTCGCGAGTTGAAGTGTTATTTCCTGAAGCTGAAGAATCTGCAAATGCACGGGAGGGATAAAGCCAGTCCTTCGCCATCAAGCCAAGAGTACCCAAAGCTAGACTACCCAGAAAATGACGACGGCTCTGAGTAAAAATACGAGGTTGATCCATGATTAAATCTTCCTAGATTTAGTTCTGCAAATTGGAATATTGAGAGTGAAAGTTTGATTCCCAAATCTAGTTTATCATGGTTGTTGCTTCTTTGCCCTAGTTGAAACTGAGATTAATTTGGCGCGGACAAATATATCAAATAAATTTGTTACATTTTTCTATAAATCAACTCAATAATCTCACGGACAATATTATACAAGTAATTCGTCTTTAACTCATAACAAAATATTAAGCTTCTTCCCAAGTTGCAGAGACACAATACTCGTATAATTCCTTTTTACAATTTCGTTTCCTAATGATTTCAAAGCTAATTTTTTTATAGCCTAGCATTTTCATAGACTCAGCAAGTAGACTAGCCGTATCAACTCTATTACCAAAGAAGGTCGAATTGCCAACGATATAATCAATCTTAGTGCCATCCTTGAGAAGATGCCGAAGCGATCTTAAATGTAGGTGCATATCATAAAAGTATTTTAACACATAAATTGATAAAATATGGGCATTTTTACCCTCGGATTGACCAATGTTTTCTACCGCATTATAAACAGATTCTGGTAGTAAATTAACTTCATCTATCTGCCAAGATTTTAGTCTACTGGTTGCAATTCCCCAAGTTCCACCAATTGCCATCCAATCTATTTCACCCGCTTCTTTTGCTTCATTTAGAAATTTAGTCCAGTACATATAGGGACGTAGTTCACGAATATAACTGATTCGATTTGGATAAGGTGGTGAAGTAATTACCCGATCTACTTTTACTCCATTTAGATTAATCACACAACGAGAATCTGCCCTAATTACCTTCGCACTACCTTTAATAGGTTTTGAAGTAGACTTCAATATTAAATCAAGGATATTAATAAAAAGTTGTTCAATCTGCTCAACTTCAAAAGAGTTTACTGTTTCACTAAATGACATTGAAACATGATTAAATGCTGCCGATGAAGTCTCAATGACTAGCCGACAAAAGGCAATCCAAACAATTCCATTATCTGCACTATTTTCAGGTTCACCAAATTGTTTAACCAAAGTATATCTGAGTGCAGAAAGAATTTTCAATGTTTGAATAGACCACCAGCGTTCAATATTAAATATGTTAGGTATCCAGTGTTCTTCTCCCAGAGAGGATTGAAATTCTACAAGAGCATTATTAACACTATGACGAATCTCTATGATTTGCTCCTCAGAATAGTTTTTGCATTTAATATTTCCCAGCCAAACTAAAAAGGGATTGATGTCAAAAGTAAAAGCTTTATATGCGTTTTCAGCCGCAACAAGTGCGGTTGTTGCTGTTCCAGCAAATGGAGCAGTCTTTGAGGTTCGCCAGGGATACAAAAGCAAAGATAGCAAGAGACAAAATGCTGATATAGATAATGTTGCTGTTGCTTGGGCTAATGGATATTTACCTGTTTTTGCAATATTCTCTTCTCAAATTGATGCTGATCTAGTGTTACGTTATCGCAATAGCCGAGGTGGAGTAATTATTGGAAACGTCTCCGGTAGTAGTATAACCTCTCTTTTTGTTTTTTGTAAAGATGTTTTAGATTATGATTTAGCAGACTTCTTCCAGAGAAACTCTGAATTAATCAAGAAAGAAATGTTAACGACACTAGAAATTTTATTGAGTGCAAAGTAAATTGATGTCACCGACTCTCAAGCAACGAGCAGATTATACTTTCAAATACAACTGTAGTTATGGGCGACATGGATGGCTGCGCTTGACTCCAGCTTATAGCGTGAAACTGGTTGAAAAACTATTAATGAGTGCGGAGCAAAACTTAATTATTCTTGATCCTTTTTCTGGAACAGCAACAACCGCACTTGTTGCGGCTGAAAACGCATATAAAGCTTTTACTTTTGACATCAATCCCTTTTTAGTTTGGCTGGGAAATATTAAATGCAAAAACTATTCTGAGGAGCAAATCATAGAGATTCGTCATAGTGTTAATAATGCTCTTGTAGAATTTCAATCCTCTCTGGGAGAAGAACACTGGATACCTAACATATTTAATATTGAACGCTGGTGGTCTATTCAAACATTGAAAATTCTTTCTGCACTCAGATATACTTTGGTTAAACAATTTGGTGAACCTGAAAATAGTGCAGATAATGGAATTGTTTGGATTGCCTTTTGTCGGCTAGTCATTGAGACTTCATCGGCAGCATTTAATCATGTTTCAATGTCATTTAGTGAAACAGTAAACTCTTTTGAAGTTGAGCAGATTGAACAACTTTTTATTAATATCCTTGATTTAATATTGAAGTCTACTTCAAAACCTATTAAAGGTAGTGCGAAGGTAATTAGGGCAGATTCTCGTTGTGTGATTAATCTAAATGGAGTAAAAGTAGATCGGGTAATTACTTCACCACCTTATCCAAATCGAATCAGTTATATTCGTGAACTACGTCCCTATATGTACTGGACTAAATTTCTAAATGAAGCAAAAGAAGCGGGTGAAATAGATTGGATGGCAATTGGTGGAACTTGGGGAATTGCAACCAGTAGACTAAAATCTTGGCAGATAGATGAAGTTAATTTACTACCAGAATCTGTTTATAATGCGGTAGAAAACATTGGTCAATCCGAGGGTAAAAATGCCCATATTTTATCAATTTATGTGTTAAAATACTTTTATGATATGCACCTACATTTAAGATCGCTTCGGCATCTTCTCAAGGATGGCACTAAGATTGATTATATCGTTGGCAATTCGACCTTCTTTGGTAATAGAGTTGATACGGCTAGTCTACTTGCTGAGTCTATGAAAATGCTAGGCTATAAAAAAATTAGCTTTGAAATCATTAGGAAACGAAATTGTAAAAAGGAATTATACGAGTATTGTGTCTCTGCAACTTGGGAAGAAGCTTAATATTTTGTTATGAGTTAAAGACGAATTACTTGTATAATATTGTCCGTGAGATTATTGAGTTGATTTATAGAAAAATGT
>NZ_LATL02000237.1 GCF_000972705.2 Limnoraphis robusta CS-951
AAGGGGGGCAGGGGGGATATAGAATGATGCTCAATTTCTCTACCTTACCAATTAAAACTATTTTCGCAATAATAAATAACTTCAATAAATCACCCCCCTTAAAAAGGGGGGCAGGGGGGATATAGAATGATGCTCAATTTCTCTACCTTACCAATTAAAACTATTTTCGCAATAATAAATAACTTCAATAAATCACCCCCCTTAAAAAGGGGGGCAGGGGGGATATAGAATGATGCTCAATTTCTCTACCTTACCAATTAAAACTATTTTCGCAATAATAAATAACTTCAATAAATCACCCCCCTTAAAAAGGGGGGCAGGGGGGATCTCTAATGATGAAACTCAATACCAGTGACTTTCATTTGACAATTGCCTGAAATTGTTCTATCGTAAAAATTACAACTATTTTATCAATAACAAACAGTAACCTTAAAAAATCACCCCCCTTTTTAAGGGGGGCAGGGGGGATCTATAATGACGAAACTCAATACCAGTGACTTTCATTTACCCTACGATCGCAACTTAGTAGCAAGAGCAAAAGAACTGCGAAAAAACATGACCGCAGCCGAAAAAAAGCTGTGGTATGGATACTTAAGAACGTTTAAATTTAGAATATTACGACAACGACCAATCGCTCATTTTATTGTTGATTTTTATTGTCCTCATCTCAAGCTGGTGATTGAAATTGATGGCGAAAGTCATTTTACTAAGGAGGGAAAAGATTCTGACAGCGAAAGAACTTCTATATTAAAAGGCTATGGGTTGAGGGTTATTCGCTTTACAAATCAACAGGTTTTGTTTGAGTTTGAGGGTGTTTGTCAAGTGATTAAGGGTTTGATCCCCCCTAGCCCCCCTTAAAAAGGGGGGAATGAAAAAAAAGGGAATTGTATTAGGAATGGTTTTCATCCCCCCTAGCCCCCCTTAAGAAGGGCGGAATGGAAAAAAAGGGGGAGACAATTCCCTGAAATTGTTCTATCTTAAAAATTACAACTATTTTCGCAATAATAAATAACTTCAAAAAATCACCCCCCTTTTTAAGGGGGGCAGGGGGGATCTATAATGATGTCAATTGTTCTATCTTAAAAATTACAACTATTTTCGCAAGAATAGAAACAGTAACTTCAATCAATCACCCCCCTTTTTAAGGCAGGGGGGATCTATAATGATGTCAATTGTTCTCTCTTAAAAATTACAACTATTTTCGCAATAACAAACAGTAACCTCAAAAAATCACCCCCCTTTTTAAGGGGGGCAGGGGGGATCTATAATAATGATAAATTGTTGTATTTTACAGGTTACAATTTCCTACGCGAGAAAATAATCGACCAAACCGATCAGCGTAAAATCTTCCCTCCCATAAACATTCCCGTAGGGGGAAATGTCCCTGGGGAACAAAAGAAATATTGCTCAGATTATTATAAGATAACCACTGTTTATTTTGTCTCCATCCTACTTTGTCGCCAAAATCTTCAAAGGCTTTTTGGTTGTATTTTCCTAACTTGTTTCCTGTATCCAGATAAATCTGTTTCTGAACAGTCAAGCCAAAACGTCCATCACTATATTTAATCCAAAGGTTGTTAATAATACCAAGGTCTTCGCAGGGTAATTTTTCAATCTCTGAAAAGTGCAAGTTGCGATTTATTCCAGCAGCCTCCCGCAGTCGTTTAGCCGTTTCTTCGTCCGCATATTCCCACTGTTTTTGACTCAACAAATATTCGAGTAAAGTATAATCTACTCCTTTAGCTGAAACTACTTTTATTAACTGTGTTGGGGGCGGTGGCGGTGGCGCTGCAATTACTTTTGTTAACGATGTTGGGGGTGGTGGAGGCGGAGGTATGCGAAGGATTTTGGAAGGTGCAGCTTGAGATGAAATTGCATTCACAATTTCCCCAACAGACTGATAGCGTTTTTTCATCGCCTGCTGTAACATCTTATCTAACACTTCGCCCAATTTTTGATTAATAGGATTGGTTAAATAATCTCGCCAAACCCATTCTCCCTCGCTCACATCGTACAATTGAAAGGGTTCAACTTGGGTTAACAGATGAATACAAGTCACCCCCAAACTGTAAATATCACTGCTAAAATTGGCTTTTCCTAAAGCTTGTTCTGGTGCCGCATATCCAGCAGAACCGATGGTTGTTCCGGTGACGGCTAAGGCGGTACGAGTCGCCAATTTCGCCGCTCCGAAATCGACTAAAAACAGTTGGTGATCTGAAGCTCGATAAATCAGGTTTTCCGGCTTTATATCCCGATGAATCACTTGATTTTGGTGAACAAAATATAAGACAGGAAGTAATTTTTTCAGCAGTTGTAAAATTTGAGTCTCGTTAAAGGTTCCCGACTCGTCTAACTCTTGTTGCAGGTTTTTCCCTTGAATATATTCTTGAACTAAATACTGACGTTTATCTTGGGTAAAATAGGCGTAAAGTTCTGGAATTTGCGGGTGTTTTCCCAACTCATCCAAACGAACTGCTTCCTGTTCAAAAAGTTGTTTGGCTTTCTCTACGGTTTCCGTTCCCTGTGCTTGCGGAAAAAACTGTTTGATCACACAAAAGGGTTTTGAGGGTTTGAACTCGTCTATCGCTTTGAAGGTGCGACCAAACCCGCCTTGACCGATAATTTCTACTGCTCGATAACGTTCGGCTAATAGTAATTTTACACCACAACGCTGACAAAATAGAGTGTTTGGCTGGTTATTAAACAAGCAGTCAGGATTCAAACATTGGCTCATCCCAGGCGACTCCAAGCAGTTCTATTTTCCTATTTTAGATCGGTTTTTGCTAGGAATTTTAACAAATTTTTTTGGTGTTTCAGAGTTGAATAATTTATGCTAATTTGTCAACCTCAGCTACAAGCGATCAAGTTTTTGGTGGCGACGGGTTAGATTTAGTTTTTGGGAATCAGTCTGAGGATACTCTCGATGGGGGTAATGATAATGATAGTCTATTTGGCGGTCAGGGAAATGATAGTCTAGCTGGAAATTTGGGTGATGATTGGTTGTTTGGAGATGGCGGGAATGATACTTTGTTTGGGGGAAATGGTAATGATAAATTTGTCTTCAAGCCCGGAGAGGGAACAGATATTATTATTAATTACAGTGCAGGTGATATAGCAGAAATCAGGAGACAGGAGACAGGAGACAGAATTGAAACCTTTATCATAAAAGGATTTGACAGAAAAACAGTGTCCTAATCAACTCTTTCTCTGCTATAGTATTGTTTTTGATGCTAGCGATGGAATTACTGCGGGTAGTGTAACGCTTGTGGATGGAACGGGTGCTAATAATGGTAGTTTGTTAATTAATTTGATTTCAACGGGTGAAACGCTGGCGATATTACAAACGACTTCGGTTGCAGAATTTAATAGTATTGGTTTAATTGAAGTTCTAGAAATCTAATTTATCTTAAAAACCTCTGCAAGAAACCGGGTTTTTGGAACTAATCTCTGTCTGAAAACCTGGTTTCTCAAAGATTAAAAACCCCTCCAAGAAACCGGGTTTTTGGAACTAATATTATGTCCGGTTGATTAATTCTGTTATGGGGTGGGGCGGGTTTATCTCAATCTCGGAGTAGTGCTAAAGATATTGTAGAACCCGCCCCTACAGAATCATTATTGATTAGTCGGACATGATATAATCTCTGTCTGAAAACCCGATGCGCGAGAAAGTTACCGGGTTTTTAGGGTGTATTTTTGGTGAGTAATTCTGCGAGTTCACAAAATCCATTTACTTCTTCAGTTGTGGTTACATAAGCGGGTTTATAATTGAGATATTCGGTATAGTGTAAAATATTGGCAACACCGACGGAATGCGGGAATTTGTCCGGGTTAAATAGGCTTTCATCGTTGGGACTATCCCCAACAGTTAAAATATTTTCGGTTGAGAGTTTCGGGAAATATTGTGATAAAACTTTCAGTAATCCAGTGGCTTTATCTTGGCTTTTGAGTTTAATATGACATTGAACGGTACTATAGGTAAAACCCCAGTCTTTTTCGTGACAAATCTCAGCTAAAATTTGCAGTTGAGATGAACTTAATCCTTCAACATCAAACGTCCAGTCGGTGAGGCGAAAGCGGTTATCTGTTGATTCTTTGAGATGGGGAAATTGGGATTTTAAACTGTTAAAAACTTCGGCTAATTGTTGGCGATGTTGACTAATTTCAGAAAGAGAAACCAACAATTCAGGAGAATCATTTTTACTCGAATAAAACAGTCCGCCATTTTCTGCGATCGCCCCGGAAACCGGAAGATAATTGTTTAACGCTTGTACCCATCCTGCTGATCGACCTGTAATTAAGATTAGCTCAATTCCGGCTTGAGTTAATGTTTCGATAGCCGAGATTAATTTTGGGGTAAATTTTCCTTGTTGGGTGAGGGTTCCATCGACATCACTAGCGATCAGACGGATTTTTTGAGCCTGTGTTTTGCCGATCGCCGTTTGAAAGGGTTCGAGAGTCATACCGTTAAGCGATAATATGCAGATGATCAGTCCTCGGTCAATTCTCCAGCTTCCCAAGGACTAATCACTCAATTGATGTGATGTGGGTCTATTCCACCATTCCGCCTGCGGCTTGAAAACGCGCTCTAGCTCGTTTCAGCGCATTTTTAGCTTTGATTTTGTCTTGGTCGCTACCAGTGGTTTCTACTTTTTCCAAGTTCGCTTTTGCTTCAGTATAAGCAGTCTGAGCTAGACTTTTATCAATGGATTGACCCCGTTCGGCTCCATTGACTAAAATAGTGACTTCATTTTCTTCAACTTCAGCGAATCCTCCAAGCAGGGCAATCGGAACCCATTCCGACTTAGAACGAACTCGCATCACTCCAATATCGAGAGCCGTCATCATGGGTGCGTGTCCAGTGAGGACACCGAGTTGACCTGTTGTGCTAGGAAGAATCACTTCATCAGCTTTATCGTCCCAAACGGTTTTATCTGGGGCAATTACACGCACGTTAAGTGTCATTTGTCAAGTCTAAATAGATAGGGGTTCGTTATGTTTCGGCAAGAAGAGACAGAGCAAGAAGAAACTGGAAATCAAGCGGTCATAATTCCATGCTGATTTCCGATTCCCATTTGCCCTTAACTCTTCTAGGATTTCATTTTTTCTGCTTTGGCCATCACTTGATCGATACCGCCAACCATGTAGAAAGCTTGTTCGGGCAAGTTATCTAGTTCGCCAGCGAGAATCATTTGGAAACCCTTGAGCGTATCTTTTAACTCTACATATTGACCAGGAGAACCTGTGAACACCTCAGCCACAAAGAAAGGTTGAGACAGGAACCGCTCAATTTTACGAGCGCGAGCCACAACCAGACGGTCTTCTTCTGACAATTCATCTAAACCCAGAATTGCGATAATATCTTGCAATTCTTTGTAGCGTTGCAGAGTTGCCTGTACAGCCCGTGCAGTTTGATAATGCTCCTCACCCACAATACTCGGTTGTAGCATTGTAGAAGTTGAGTCTAACGGATCAACCGCCGGATAAATCCCTTTAGAGGCTAATCCCCGAGACAGTACAGTGGTTGCATCCAAGTGAGCAAAGGTGGTTGCCGGTGCGGGGTCAGTCAAGTCATCTGCGGGAACGTAGACAGCCTGAACAGAAGTAATCGAACCTTCCTTCGTCGAGGTAATCCGCTCTTGCAGTTCACCCACGTCAGTCCCCAAAGTCGGCTGATAGCCCACAGCAGAAGGCATCCGACCCAGTAGAGCGGATACTTCAGAACCTGCTTGCACGAAGCGGAAGATATTATCGATAAACAGCAGCACGTCTTGTTTGCTGACATCACGGAAGTATTCAGCCATAGCCAGAGCAGACAGACCGACTCGCATTCTGGCTCCGGGCGGCTCGTTCATTTGACCGTAAACTAGGGCAATTTTGGATTTGCTGCGGTCTTCTTCGTTAATAACCCCTGATTCGATCATTTCTTGATAGAGGTCATTCCCTTCGCGGGTGCGTTCGCCCACGCCACCAAACACGGATACGCCACCGTGAGCCTTAGCGATGTTGTTGACCAATTCCATCATAATGACGGTTTTGCCAACGCCTGCGCCGCCGAATAAGCCAATTTTGCCGCCGCGACGGTAGGGTGCGAGGAGATCTAGCACTTTAATGCCAGTTTCAAAGACGGCTGGTTTGGTTTCCAGTTCAGTGAAAGCGGGTGCAGAGCGGTGAATCGAGGAGGTTGTATCCGCATTAACCGGGCCAAGGTTATCAACAGGTTGACCCAACACGTTAAAAATACGACCCAATGTTGCCGTACCGACAGGAACGCTAATCGGAGCGCCTGTATCTACAACTTCCATCCCCCGGACTAATCCATCGGTGGTACTCATCGCAACAGTACGGACTTGGTTATCACCAAGGAGCTGCTGGACTTCACAGGTAACAGAAACGTCCTGGCCGGCTTCGTTGCGGCCTGTAATTGTAAGAGCATTGTAGATTTCGGGCATTTCACCCGCCGGAAATTTCGCGTCTACAACGGGACCGATAATTTGGGTAATGTAACCTACGTTTGTTTTTTGTTCGGTGGAGACCATGATCAGCGCCTATTTCCTCAAGTAGCTCGTTCCGATTTCTCGGAAAGCTTAACATCTAGAATAATTACCATCTTTTAGAGTATCACTGATGGGAACATCAAGAGATTGTAGATTCAAGATTTTGCTGGGATTGCAGTGATCAAAGCATCCACCGCGTTTGTTAACGGGTTGACGCCTCGGGTTGGCTGGGGACTAGGGGATGGAATCGTAGGAGGTTGGAGGCGTTTGTTCGACGGCGGAGGGAAGATTTTTTACCCGTCGAATGGGTAAATTGGCAATTAAGGCTGTCGCCCGTTGATCGCTTTCTAAACCAAACTCAGAATCATCGGTGTCAATTTCGACATAGCGAGATAACACTTCTAAAATTTCTTTACGCATTGCTTCGACTAGCTCGGGAGTTAGATCAGCGCGATCATGAGCCAGAACAAATTTGAGGCGACGTTTGACATCATCGCGACTATTAGTACCGCGTGGAAAAAGCCGTTCCAGGAGTTCGTTGAGTTTCATCGGATTTTCGATTCGTGTGGGATCGATGGCGGGTTGGGACTAGAGGCGGCACTCAGAGGGTAGGGTGATGTCAGGCGAGCCGTGATCGGTGATCTTTCAGCTTTTAAGTTTTCCCTTTGAACTGGGTGTGATTAGAGGTGATCAACAACAACTCGACGTTGATCTCTAAAGCTGCCTCTACTAAAGAATTTTAGACGACAGCAGTCGGCGCAATCGAGTCAGGAATCCTTCTTGGCGGGGATTAAAATCGAGAAATTCAACTTTTTCTCCTTCTAGACGACGGCTAATATTGCTAAAGGCTTTCGCGGCTTGTGAGGGGGTTTCTGCCAGTACCAGAGGTTCTCCTTTGTTGGTGGAAACGATCACGCCTTCATCGTCAGGAACGACACCGACTAGGGGAATGGCGAGAATTTCTTCGACATCCTGGACAGACATCATTTCGTTCGACTGTACCATCAGGGGTCGAATCCGATTAATCAAGAGGCGAATGCGTTTGATATTATTGGCTTCTAGTAAACCAATCACCCGATCGGCATCTCGCACGGCTGAAATCTCGGGGGTGGTGACAATGATGGCTTCTTTGGCTGGGGAGATCGCATTTTGAAAGCCTTGTTCAATTCCAGCCGGACAGTCAATCAGAACGTAGTCATAGGATTTTTCTTCTAACATCCCGACTAATTGTTTCATCTGTTCGGGTGTAACTGCATCTTTCATGCGGTTTTGAGCGGCGGGTAACAGCACCAAATTCGGCTGTCGTTTATCTTTGACTAAGGCTTGTTCGAGACGACATTCTCCCGATAGCACTTCCAGAGCGGTGTAGACAATCCGATTTTCTAGACCTAACAGTAAGTCTAGATTTCTCAAGCCAAAATCTGCATCAATCACGGCCACTTGACGTCCTTTTTGTGCCAAAGCCATGCCAATGTTGGCTGTAGAGGTAGTTTTGCCCACCCCTCCCTTTCCAGAGGTAATAACAATAATGCGACTCATGCTCGTTTTTTGTGTTAGCCGTTAGGGATATAAGAATATAAGAATAATCCTGATGTGGGCAGTCTAGGTGATCAGGGTGATACTGAAGAAACTTCCCGGCTCAGATGTTTTGAGTGGATCATGCCTGAGAATGTCTGAAAATGCAAGAGCCAGAGGTTTGACTTTTGCCGATCGCTTCGGTTTTTCCAGTTGGGGAAAAATGTTGTTCTTATTGAGCGCCACGAACTTGCCAAAGCTTTACTTTAGCGTAATCCGAGGCTTTACTGATCCGAATCCCGGCAGATGCCATGTAAGCAATTTCGGGATAAAATTGGGCGGGGGGTTTTTCCGGGCCTCTTGCCATTTGAGTGGCGATCCGAATTAAACTGGGTTCCATTTGCAAGGCCATGATCATACTCTTGAGATTGCCACTGGCTCCGGCATGAACAGCACCCCGCAACCGTCCCCAAACCATAATATCTCCATCGGCGATTACTGTACTTCCGGGATTGACATCCCCGACTATGACAATTGTACCCGGATGTTTCACCTCCATGCCTGAACGCAGAGTCGTTTGCAAGTAAAGCGGATCAGCTTGGGGCGAAGCTTTGTCTGTCGGGGTTTGATTGAGTGTATTTCGATCACTGTCTTGATCAACGGAGTAACCTACTGTTGCTGCGGCGACTGCGGTTTGTCGGCGTGAGGTTTGAACTCGCTTCAGTTGCAGTTGTGCGTTGGTTAAGGCTTCTGCGATATCTTGCAGTTGACGCACGTCTAAAAGTCGATTTCCGGCGATCAGATGGACTTCGGTGTCGGGTTGCCAAGCGTGTTCACTGCCGTTTATTCTATGTTTGAGCTGTTGCCAGAGTTCTGTCCATTGGCTACTTGTGGGGAAATCACTCTCGTCTTTTTTATTAGAAATTTCCGAGGGTAAAATCAACAACAGTCGTCCATCGCTACTCTGAAACCGAACTTGCTGGCTGATCTCAACTTCAGGTTGTGCAGGTAGGTCTTCAGGTGTAACAGTCGTGGAGGAGGAGGTGTCAGATTGCATGATCATGCGTGATTATGTCTAGCACTGAGACGTTCAAAAGCCGATCACTCAACAGCGACATTTTCGGCTTGATTATTTTAACAGGAATTGGTCGTCCTCGGTCGTGATCGAGTCTTATGCCCTTAGATTTAACTGCTGATCACCTGAAGCGGATCGCCCTGTGTCTAGAGAGAGATTACAAAGTTTTGTAAATTTTTTGAAATCTACTCCACCATTTCTAGAAAATATTCCAAAAGTCAATTTCTTATGGAGTAAACTGCTTTTTAAACCGCTATCTTGCACGTTCTCTCCAGGTGCAGCTTGCAACTGTATCAGGAATTGCTTCAGCTTCAATTGGCAAATTGGCATAACTTGCCACAGTCACACCCTATATTGCATTTAAGTAGGCAGACTGTTCTGCGATTTTAGGCAAAATCTGTAAAAAATCAAGTTTGGTTTGATTTTCCAAGGATTTCAGCAGAAATCTGCATAAGCTCTCAAGTCTAAGACATACATTATGTTAGGAAGACCTGAAGCTGATTATCGGTGAGGGATTCCTCCAAAAAAATGAAGCCAAACTTCACTTTGGCCCCAAAATTACCTTTATTTTTCACCCTCAATCCTAAAATGGTTACTTCAGAAAGTCAAATCAACTCTGTGGATCTGATTCTTGATCCTGAACATCAAGGTGTTTCGGTCAACGATCCTTCCCCCACAATTTCTGTACTTTGGGATAAAGCCGCTCAACAAGCCGTTATCGAAACCAAAGTCGGCCCTACTATTGCGTCTCGTGCTTATAGTATCGTTCATACCGGGATGTTTGATGCTTGGGCTGCTTACGATGAAACAGCGATCGCCACTCAATTGGGAGATGAACTCCAACGTCCGGAAGCTGAAAACACCGATGCAAATAAAACAGAGGCGATGAGTTATTCCGCCTATCGGGTGTTAACTGAGTTATTCCCGGAGCAAGTCGAGATTTTTGATGGGTTAATGCTAGAACTCGGCTTTGACCCCAACAATACCACAACCGATACCACAACACCGGCCGGAATTGGCAATGTCACAGCAGAAGCTTTACTGGAATTTCGCCGTCAAGACGGTTCTAACCAACTCAATGACTACGCCAATACCACAGATTATAAACCCGTTAACACCCCCGAACAAGTTGTCGATCTAGAATCTTGGACACCGGAACATATTCCTGTCCATAACCCTGATGCTCGCCTGCAAGAGTTTTTAACACCGCATTGGGGTGAAGTTACTCCCTTTGGTTTAGACTCGGGTGATCAGTTGCGCCCTGAAGCACCGGAACCGTTTTTGTTAGTAGAAGGCGAGGTAGACTTAGAAGCGCGTACCATTACCCTAGCGGATGGGGCTGTTGTTAATATTAGCCGCGATCTTGTCGGAACGATTATTAACCCTGAATTTATCGCCCAAGCTGAAGAAGTTGTCGAAATCAGTGCTAATCTTACTGATGAACAAAAACTGATTGCTGAATTCTGGGAAAATGGCGGTGGAACGGCTTTCCCCCCTGGAACTTGGATGACTTTCGGACAATATACTTCCGCTCAAAATGATCATTCTATTGATCAAGATGCGAAGTTATTCTTCACGCTTGGAAATGCTGTTTTTGATGCAGGTGTCGCCACTTGGGAAACGAAGACTTTTTATAACTATACTCGCCCGGTACGTTTGGTGCGAGAATTGGGTGAATTGGGCTTAATTGGAGAGTTTAACGAAGAATTGGGCGGTTATGCTATTGAAGCTTGGGCAGGCCCAGAACAAGGCACTCAAACCATTTTAGCCACAGATTTCACCACTTATCAAACACCCGGTAGTGATGTCTCTCCACCCTTTGCTGAATATACTTCTGGACACAGTGCCTTTAGTGCGTCGGCCGCTACAATTTTAGAATTGGTAACGGGAAGTGATAGTTTTGGCGGTTCTATTACCTTTGAACCCGGTCAGTCTCGTTTTGAACCGGGCTTCACCCCGCAACAAGAATTGACTCTGGCTTGGGATACGTTTTCTGAGGCGGCTGACGAAGGGGGAATTTCTCGCCTCTATGGAGGAATTCACTTTGAAGATGGTGACTTAAATGGTCGGACGTTAGGACAGGGCGTGGCGACGGAGGTTTTTGAACAAGCTCAATTCTACATTGAGGGCGGACAAGAGCAAAATATTCTTTTTGGTAGCCGAGAAGGGGATGAACTCATTGGCACCAATGAAGATGAGAAATTATACGGTCGTTCGGGTAATGATACCATTGCGGGCGGTTTGGGCGACGATCAAATCTTTGGCGGTGATGGGGATGATGTTTTGCGGGGCGATCGCAACCAACGTTCTCCCGGTGGGGCTGTTGGTGGTAATGATACCATTTCTGGCGGTCTGGGTAACGATCGCATTGGCGGTAAAGGTGGAAATGACGCCCTTTATGGCGATGAAGGTGACGATCAAATTTGGGGCGATCATGGCGATGATTTACTCTCGGGCGGTTTAGGCAATGATACCGTTACGGGTGGTCAAGGTAATGATACTTTTGTTGTGGCAGTTGGTCAAGGAACAGATCTGATTGCTGACTTTAATATTGGTAAGGACTTGATCGGTTTGGCGAATGGTTTAGAATTCGGTCAGTTATCTTTCAATCTGAATGGTAACAGTACGCAGCTTGTTTTGGGTGATGAAACCTTAGCTATTTTGAATGGTTTCACTGGAAGTTTAACGGTTAATAATTTTGTTGCTGTTGTCTAATTATAGTGGGGGGCATTCTTTACAAGCCCCCAGTCACAAGCGCCTAAAGTTCAGGTTTATTCCTAAACTCCGAGTCAGTTTATCCCTAATCTTTAGTATAGGTTAAAAACTGAACCATAGGCTAGTGCCTTTTTTGGGTTTATTCCTGTACAATGATTTTACAGAGAATCAGCGCGAAAAGCCTAAACCCTTGGTTGTTTAACCTATAGCAGTTCGCACTGGTATATTGACAAATGCACGGAAAAATAATTGCCAAAAGCCTACTAACTATACCGAGCTTTTTCCTTCCTTTTGCCTCTTGCCTTTTGCCTCTTGCCTAGCGCGAAGCGCTATAGAAGTAGTCGGACTCAATTAAAATGTTCTCTGAGGTTAGGCAAAAGCTGATTTAGCAATAGACAAACGCGAACAGAAAAGGGTTTCAGGATTGTTCGGGTTTGCTTAACCATCGAGCCATTTATTGATGTCCTAATACTTCCAAATGTGACTGTTATCACCCTACAAGTCAACCGGATTGAGTTCTTGTTTAATCATTCATTCGCAAGCATTATGTTTACCTTAGATACTCCTTCACTCCCTCATGTTTTAGGAATTTTGGCGTTAATCAGCTATGTGATTACATTGTCGCCAACTATTCTGAGAATTGTCTTTCCTCAAACGCGACAAACCGGAATTCCTAAAATTCTCCTCAAACAACGACGTCTAATTGGAATTATATCGTTTGGGTTTGCCATCGCTCATGGGTATTTATTGGTTCGTCAACGTAGTATTGACTTGTTCGATTTAAAAACGTCTTGGATTTACATTCAAGGTGTTTTAACCTTCACGATTTTTGCCATTCTTGCGATTACTTCTAATGACTGGAGTGTGAAAAAGCTCAAGAAAAATTGGAAGAAAATTCATCAACTAACCTATTTTGCCATCTTTCTTTTGACTTGGCACGTTTGGGATAAAATGTCGGGTCATTGGACTTATATCACTCCCATTGCCATGATTTTAATGACGGGAACAACAGTGTTATTCTTGGTGCGGATGTGGATGGAAAATCAAGGAAAAAACAAACCCAAAAAGCCTATTAATCAAAAGGCTATTCCCCAAAATTCTTGATTTGATTTACCCAGCAGCTAAAACTTGACTGAATCTTATTAGTTTCCCTTCTCTAAACTTCGTTTTGCTGTTCATTACTACTCACATTTACCACAGAGAAAATTACTATGATGCAGTCGCAACAACACCACTGGAAATATCCGACACTATTGACTCTTTCTACGATTACAATTGTTCTGGGTTTGAGTTGGCCGAAGCCTCAGTTTAAACCTTCTGTTTTTAGTGAACTCCAGACTCAAGAAGCCATACGTTTACCCGCTTCTCAAACACTCATCGGACATTCTACTTGGGTTTATGCAGTCACTATTTCTCCCAATAATCAATACCTTGCTAGTGCAAGTTATGACGGTACAATTAAAATTTGGAACCTGAAAACCGATCAACTTCTTCATAGCTTTTCAGGTCATACAGATGCGATTGAAACATTAACCATTAGTCCCGATAGCAAGATTCTTGTTAGTGGAGGTTGGGATAATCGGATCAGAGTTTGGAACCTAGAAACAGGTGAACTCATTCAGACTCTAAAAGGTCATGGAGAAGATGTCAAAAGTTTAGCGATTAGTTCCGATGGAAAATGGTTAGCAAGTGGAAGTGTAGACCAAACCATTAAACTGTGGAATTTGTCAACTGGAAAAGAACATTTTTCACTCAAAACTTCAAATTGGGTTCGTTCAATTGTCTTTAGTCCTGACAATCAAACTTTAGTGAGTGGGAGTGAAAATGGATCGGTTCAAATTTGGTCATTAACGGATGGAAAACTCTTAGATACTCTAACTGCACATTCTCAAGCGGTTTGGTCTGTTGTATTGAGTCCTGATGGTCAAACGTTAGCCACTGCAAGTACCGACAAAACGATTAAATTATGGCAACTGAATACCCGACAATTAAAACATACTCTTAAGGGACATTCTAGAGCGGTTTTGTCGTTAGCTTTTAGTCGAGATGGTAAAATTTTAGCCAGTAGTAGTTATGACAAAACGATTCGACTTTGGAACCAGAAAACAGGTGAAGAAATTGATCACTGGGAAGGTCATAAAAAGCCGATTTGGTCGGTTGTATTTAGTCCCGATAGTAAAATTTTAGCGAGTGGAAGTAGTGACGAAACGGTGAAGTTGTGGAAGATTTCTTCATTGGAAAAATTCCAACCCCGCCAGAGTACCCTATCGGCTGAGGTGAGTTCACAACCCCAACTGACTGCATCGGAAATTACAAACTCTAAGACGTTAGTAGAGTTAAATCAAATGTTGTACGAGGCGATTCATCAAAATTGGCAGTCTATAACGTTTAATGAAACTCTAGTTTATCGCGTCAAAGTCACTGCTGATGGAAGACTCATCTCTTATCAACCGATGAATGCTGCTGCTTCTGATTGGGTCACAGAAACGCCTTTAGAAAGCTTACGTCACAGGGGTATTTTACCGCAAGATTTGATTGAATTTGAAGTGGTGATGAAGCCTTCTGGGGTCTTAGAAGTTGCTCCGATTCAGGGATGGGATTAATCTTTCTTAAAGATTATTTCCTGAGAAGTGTATAACTTCTGCTGAAACCCCTATCTAGCCTGAACTTCTATTTTTTCGGGCTGGATCGGGCTATTGATCCTCAAATTCTAATGCGATAAAATCGAAAAAGCTCAAATGGAATCATCAACTTAATACAGCGATTATGACGATTTATTTTTATAGTAGTCAAGAGGAACGTTACGGCTGTTTTTCTAATTTTTCATATCACGGTTTTGTACTAGATGAATTGTGGTGGCCGACAAATGAACATTATTTTCAAGCCCAAAAGTTTGTTTCTACAGATCCAGATTGGTTTGAAAAAATTCGCACTGTTGAAACGCCTTCAAAATCAGCTAGAATGGGACGTAGCCGTGAACATCCTCTACGTTCAGACTGGGAAGAAGTCAAAGATGAAATTATGCAGAAAGTTGTCTTGTGTAAGTTTAAAACGCATGGGGATATTCGTGAAATTCTCCTATCAACAGGTGATGAATTAATTATCGACAATTCTCCTGTTGATTATTATTGGGGTTGTGGTAAAGATGGCAGTGGAAAGAATAAACTCGGTGAGATTTTAATGGCGGTTCGGGAAATTTTACGTCAGTCTTAACGAATTGTTGTTGTTTTTACCCAAAAGGCGCATGATTGACATTTTTTGAGTAGGAAACTCACCACCAAGACACCAAGACACAAAGATTTCTCTGTGTTGAACGGGGTTAGTGAGGAAGCTGTCCTAACTTCCCCTCGTCATGCTATGATCTCTAAAAAATAGTCAAAAAAATGCTGTCAGCATCCGGCTAACAGCATAACTTTGATCACTATTTTTAAGTTGTTCTAACTGGGAATCTGGTTTGAGAATGGGTTGTGAAATATCTCTATTGTTGTCATAAAAGATAACAAAGAAGCAGCAGATCTCAGGTTAAAAAAAAATTTTTTCCGCAAATTTTCTTCCCATGTTACTGTTCTTTGTTGGTAGTCTTCGCGATCTGAAGGATAAATTGGGGGAACACGAACATGAAGCGATCGCGCTAATAGCAACCAGCGTTCATCTGCTGTCACATAACCAATTTCTACTAGATAATCGCGATCGCTCATCTGTACGGGAATATGCCACTCACGAGCGAGTTCATCGCACTGATAAAACTCTACACTATGAGGGTTTTGAGTATTGAGATCAATCTCTGTCACGTCACAAACCCGGAAAGCAAGTTGTTTTCCCCCTTGTTGGCGCAATTTTTCTCGATCTTCATTGGGAATATCCCAATACACATAAATCCAATTTGGATCAATGGGTAACAAAACAATTTTTGTTTCGCCATAACCTCCCGGTAAACTCGGCAACCCTTGATCAACTGCTGCTAGTTGTTCGCTTGTTTCTGACTGTCCTAAATTAAATTTAGTTGCTGCAATATTTGATTGAGTCCGTTCCTCTGAGAAGGGTTCTTCAATCATTTGATTCGCCGCTTGGGAAGTCTCCTCAACTGAGGTTACAGCTTTTGAAGTTTGTTCTAACTGAGGGGTTTCTACTGCTGATTTCTCAATTTTGTTAACTGACTCACTGGGTTTTACTGTTGGAAAGGTTGGATTTTGTTGCTTTGCAACTTGAACTGTTTCGCTTAAGGTAATCTTGTCTTCTGATACTGGAGTTTCAACGGAGATAGACGGCGGTTCAATCAGCGTTGCTTCTTCTGTTGAAATCGCTTCTAAATCTGATTGAATTTGGGGGGGTTCAACATCAGCAATAGTCTCTGTTTGTTCTGCGTTTGTTTCGGGTTGCTGTTCATCAGTTGTTTCTGAGGGTTCGTCTTCATCAGAAACCTCGGTTTGATCAGTGGGTTCTGGGGGTTCTTCAGGCCAGGGAAAATCCCAAGGAAAATGAATATAAGTTGAACGAATTAACTTTAACCAACGTCCTTCTTCTGTAACGTAGCCAATTTCAACGATATAATCGCGTTCCTTCATCGGAACAGGAATGTACAACTCTTTGGCTGACTCCTCACATTCATACTCTCGTAAGCTGTGAGGCTTTTGAACATCCATATCGATAAAGGTGACATCATACAGACGCAGTGCAAACTGTTGTCCTCCTTTTTGGCGGAGTTGCTGTCTATCTTCACTAACCACATTCCAATAAGCATGGACGTTTTCTGGATCATGCAGTTCGAGAACTATCCAGCTTTCGTGATCAAATCGAGAAGATTCTTCTTCTGAAGCCACTTCAACGGAATCACTCGTCTCGGCGACACTTGAAGCAACTTCTAAATGTTTGGGTTGCTCTGATAAATCGCCAACTGTCTCTATCTCTGGCTGAGATGTTTCTGTCTGTTGTTGAGGAATATCAGCTTTTAAACTGATTGTATCTTTTGTTGTCAGGTTGATCTGTTGTTCGTCATCTAAGGCTGAATCTGAACTTTCGTTAATTCCTGGAAAAGCCATTCCTGCTGTTGCTCCACCAATGAGCGTCGAACGATCTGCTGTTGAGTCTAGGGTATCAGAAGTTGTTGCACTGATGTTGTCGTTTTCTGGGTTTATTTTTTCCGGTTCTACAGGTTGATCGATCACGGTGTCTGTTGCGGTTTGTATTTCACCCGCTTCTTGAGATAGGCTCGTCCTGTCTAGAACGTCTTCTATAATACTGGCAACCAGGGCTTCTGTTAACGCCACATCTTGGACTTCTGTTGAACCCTGAGTCGGTATTTCTTCGTCATCAGAAAGGTTGATGATCAGATCTTGATCTGAGGCTTCTTCTTCTTGAGATTGAACCTTGATTTCTTCCGACAAGTTTACAGTCTCCGCGATCGCAGAAGTATCTTTGAGTTGTTCAGAGGTTCTCAATTCGATTTCTATTTCAGGTTCCTGGGTTTCGGCGGTGACTTCTTCTGTCTTTGAATCTGATAATATTGTTTGTTGTACTTTTGGGGTTAGTTGTCGTTGCTCGTCTTCATCAATAACAGATTCTGTTGCTCCTGAATCAATTGCGTCTAGTTCTCGTTGTTGTGAGCTAATCAGTTGAGAGTTTTCATCTCTTCCATTTCTATGAGCTATCGATTCATCTTCCTCTTGGTCTGACAAACTTGTTTCTTCTAACCAGTAATCTTCCGAAATTTCCTCGTTTACATTGACTGTTTCTTCCTCAGTTTCTGCCTCTGAAACCCTTGTTGATTCTAATGAATAATCTTCTGAAATTATCGGCTCATTTTCCGTTTCTTCCTGAGTTTCTGCCTCTGAAACCCTTGTTGCTTCTATCGAATAATCTTCTGAAATTATCGGCTCATTTTCCGTTTCTTCCTGAGTTTCTGCCTCTGAAACCCTTGTTGATTCTATCGAATAATCTTCCGAAATTATCGGCTCATTTTCTGTTTCTTCCTGAGTTTCTGCCTCTGAAACCCTTGTTGATTCTATCGAATAATCTTCCGAAATTATCGGCGCATTTTCTGTTTCTTCCTGAGTTTCTGCCTCTGACACCCTTGTTGATTCTAACGAATAATCTTCCGAAATCACTTCATCTATTACTTCTGTTGAGTCAGTCACTTGAACAATTTCTTCCCTCGTCTCAACATCAGAAATTATTGATTCTTCGTTTGAATAGTCTTCTGATATCTCCTGAGTAATGTTTTCTGTCTCATTTATAAATAATGCTTCGGAGTCAGTCAGTTGAACTGTTTCTTCTCTTCTGGTATTATGAGCAATCGGCTGTTCTATCTCGTTTTCTGAGACAACTGTCGGTTCTAAGGAAGAAGATTCATCTGAAAGCGTTTCATCTGGAGAGTTTGGCGTCAATATTTCTGAAGTTGGCTGTGTCGAAATTTCTTCCTCAATAGAACCCACTTGAGTCACTAAAGCTGGAGTCGTTGGGACTGTTGTAGAATCAGAAGTTATTGAAGTCTTATCTTCAGGTTCTGGAGTCACAGCTAAACTGCGATCGTTTTCGCTCTGAGGTTGAGATTTTGAGGAACGATCTCTGAGTCTCCAAGCTGAAAATAAACCCAACAGAATTAAAATAGGAACTAATCCCCACAACAAAACCGGCACCTCTGAAACCTGAGAGTTTGCTGGATCTTGATCAATTTGAGGTGATGTCTCTGTTGTTGGGGTTGGCTGCTGGGAAATAATCTGTGTAGATGTAGTGTTGCTTTCCGAGATGATTAGAGTTTGGATCTCTGGACTCATCGCTATTGTTTCGATAGCGATCGCAGAACTTGCAGTCAGTTGTTGTCTAATCGCCGTGAAAAGAACTGTTGTCTCTACTGGCGGAACTGGAGTTGAAGGAAGAAACCCTAAGAAAGCTTGCGGAGTCAAAGCGAGGGTTTGATCGGATAACTCAGCAAAGCCAGGAAGCCGGGAGAATGGAAATTGTAAAATCTCCTCAGCGTTTAGTTTCAGGGTGGGATGGATAACCGCCATTGGGTCTAAGCCGTCAAGCTGCACTGTTTTTCTGTGAGAAACGGTTTTGGGTGGGAGTAATGACGTGAAAGAATCTGAGTGGTTTTTGGTTTTAGGAAAGATTTTTCTAGAATCTTAACTAAGACGCTACATGATTATACACCCCAATCCGTAAATTGGGGTGCTGAGTTGATAACTTTTATTTAGATTCGCTGTGCAGACTCGCTGCGGTGAGCCTGTTGTTGGTGAGTCTCGGGTCTGAAGTCCTTTTAATATTTCTTAAACAATTCAAGAACCCTCACTAACACAAGTGAACACGAGCGAAGATTCCATCGTGTAAATCCCTAAACTTCAAGAAACATCTCGCTAATGAATTTTAGTAGAGTTTTACAACTTTTATTCTGATGCTTCTTCGCTAGAACTTGGAGAAGACTGGTATAAACTATCGAGTTGATTACGAGCTTCTTGTATGGATAAAGATCGCATCACCAGCAAAGGTTCTTTCACGACATGACCTGACTCATCTAAAAGTTCAGGATGAGGAACGCCTTGCAGCCAGCCGGAGGAGCTACTACCATAGGAATTTTTAGACATGGGGGAACGCTGAGAGTCCATACCAACAACAATCAAACTGTGAATTAAATTACGCACAGCCAAAAAAGCGAGGATTGTAAAAGCTAGGATGTAAATCAGGTGTAACATCGTGTTCTCCTTTGAAGTTATGAGTTTGCACAGAGCAGTAACAAAAATTTTTTAAAATGAATAATCATCAGTAAATCAGAACAGTCTTTCCAGTCGTCAACTTCCATCAGCACTACATAGATTTTGACATACTCTTACTCGCAGATAGCGGAGTGGAGTGATCACATCTATTTTACAGAGCAAGCGATAAGACTATTAAATGGGTCACAGTTGCTCACTGAGGGCGACACTTACTCAGTTTTTTGTCCAAGATCACCAATCTGACGACTTTTTACCGCCTATTCCTAATTTTCTACACCTTTGGACTGTTCTAAGCGAAAGCGAGTGCTAACCTGCCAGCATTCTGTTAGAAGTTGATGCCAGGGCATCAATACGCTCATTTCAACACCGACTTGACTATTTGTGGCTTGAAACAGGGCTTTAGCCGTCGTCACTTCCTTTTGAGCTTGCTTCACCCGCTCCAGCAAATCGATTTGCTGTTTCTGACTCAGAAAGGGTATGTCTTCTGTTTCAAACAGGTGACGCGATCGCTCAAACCAATACTGGAAGTCTTCTAACAGGGGTTGCAATATGGTTTTTAGGAGTTCTGGTTCGGGCAGATTGGGACTGAGCATGGATCATTATTCTGCGACTTACTAACACCCTATCTTAACACTCTTTAAGTTTTGTAACATTACTTTTAAGAAATCTTTCAGAATAGGGGGAATAGGGGACAGGTGACTGGTAGGGGGAATTCATCAATTTCCCCTACAACTGTCACTGTACAGTTAACTGACTTGAAACCCTTATAACTACGTGACTCACCTTTTACTCAGACCACAACAAGTTGAGGAATTGAGTAAAAAATGAGTAACACTCCTAACGTCGGTGGAGACGGTGTTTACGAGGGGTATGAGGCACGGTTAAAGCTCACAGAGGAGCTTAAGAAATTATGCGATAAGGTCAAGGGTCGTATGCCCAAGGGTATTAGTTTCAAGTTACCAAAAGAGGTAAGGTCTGAGAAATATCGAAGGTCGAATCAGCAGATAGTTGACATCCTCCCCGTCGTAAACAACGGGGATTCCCAGCAGAAGACTATTGCAAAATATCAAATATTGATAATTGAACAGGATTCTCTAGGTGGGTTGACGTTTCACGGGCTGCTGCTTCAATGACCGAAGTCTTATGCCTGCCTCCACATCCGTTTAAAATCTCCGAGTGTCCCCCGGCGACCAAAATATTGACGGCAGCATTACCGTCTCTGTCGTGAACTGTACCACAGTTCAAACAAGTCCATTCCCGAATAGAAAGATCTAATTTACCACCTTTAAAGCCGCAGCACGAACATTTTTGAGTTGTCGGTTCCCACCGACTTATTACTCGAAATTCTCGGCCATACTTTTCGGCTTTACCTTCAAGAAGAGTTCTAAACTGTCTCCACCCTAAATCACTAATTGCTTTGGAAAGTTTACGATTTTTGACCATTCCTGACACATTCAAATCTTCCAGAACAATCACTTGGTTTTCGATGATTATTCGGGTTGATAACTTGTGCAGAAAGTCTTTGCGGGTGTCCTTCATTCGGGCGTAGAGTTTAGCTTTTCTAACCCTCGCTCGTTCGTATCGCTTAGAACCCTTCTGTTTTCGAGAAAGATTGCGGTTAAGTTTTCGCAGTCTTTTTATCCGTTTTTTTAGGGGTTTAGGAGCATCTATTTTCTCTCCTGAACTCAGAACAGCAAACATTTTAATGCCCAAGTCTATTCCTATACTATTGGGAGACTTGGGCATTAATTGTTGATTAACCTCAATAACAAAGCTGAGTAAATAACGGTTTGCGGCATCTTTAATGACTGTAACTGAACTTGGTGAACTGGGTAGAGGTCTTGACCAAATTATCTTGAAATTTCCAATTTTGGCTAAAGATATTTTGTCTCCATCCAGTTTAAAGCCACCAACTCGAAACCTGGCTGACTGCTTGGCGTTTCGTTTCTTCAACTTAGGCAGTCTAACTTTTCTCCCAAGTCGCGTTCCCTTACACGACTTAAAAAAGTTTTGATAAGCCTGTTCTAGATCGTTCAAGGATTGTTGTAAAGGGATATTAGAAACTTCTGATAACCATTCCCGTTCTGCCGTTTTCTTCGCTTGGGTAATAAACTGCTTTTGGAGTTGAGCATTACTAGGCTTTTTTTGCCCAGTTTTGTAC
>NZ_LATL02000238.1 GCF_000972705.2 Limnoraphis robusta CS-951
TCTGTGAAGCAGAAACTTTTAGGTGTGAATCTAAGAATCCCCCGGAAGAATTGCTTTAGCAATTAACGGTGGGAGTATGTCAACTCAAGTGAGATTGCGTTTAGTCTGTCAACAGGGTACGATATCAGACTGAACTTTTAGCAGTTTTCATCTAAAATAAACAATCTCTGGCACAATTACAATCGCGGATTGAACAACAAGCCACCGTTGCGAGGCTGGGTCAATATGCTCTGAGTCAAACGAACTTAGATCAATTATTGGCGGAAATTGTCACTCGAGTTGCGGTAAAGCTTGTATTAGCACAGGTTCTCAGTCTCACGCGGGCTATACTTTGGCTCAAAAACAGCCTGTCGTCGTTGAAGATCTGCGCGTCGAGACTCGTTTTACCAACAATTGATTCTTCCGTTTAATTTGAATGGGATTGAGGTGTTTACTAATGCGAGTATTGGGATTGCTTTGAGTAGTTCCAGTTGCGATCGCCCGGAAGAATTATATCATGTCCGGTTGAACAGTTATAAATAAACGACAGAGGAGTCACCGAGTCACCGAGTCACCGAGTCACCGAGGAAATCAAGAAGAAGAAAGAGGAGGAGGAGTCACCGAGTCACCGAGGAAATCAAGAAGAAGAAAGAGTCGGATTATGAGAAAGTTTTTTATCACTAATTATCCGGACATGATATGAATATGATCAGGAGATATTTCCAGGGCTTTAATCTCCCATTCTTTCTCAATTGCCAATTCCTAAAATATCTCCCGACAGCGTGTTGCTACATCTCCAGTTAGCACAGGAAAATACGGCGATTGTGAAAGGGATTCTCAGGCTTTCTCAGGCTTTGGAATTGAAGGCGATTGCTGAAGGGATTGAAACGGTTTTTCAGTTAGATAAACTCAAAGCTTTGGGCTGTGAATATGGTCAGGGAAATTTATTTTCTAAAGCCGTAGACGCACAAAAAATTGAAACGTTTCTCCGTGTTATTCAAGGTTAATGGACGGAAAATTAGTTTTTTATTATTATTCCGTAAAAATACTCTTTAACATTTAATAAATATGTCTTTTTTTGTCAACAGTTTAAGAGAGCTATCTTTTTATTTTATTTTGTAAATCTTAATCACAAAACGACAGAGGAGTCAGGAGTCAGGAGGAAATAAAGAAGAAGAAGAAAGAGGAGGAGAAGGAGAAAGTTAGGGAAACTTATGTTCTCTCCAGTCTATTCCAAGACTTAAGACTCTCGACAGGCTCTATTAATCTGTTACTATATTAATATTCCCGATTTTTTCAAACCCGATCTTGAAGTGGATTAAGACCCGTTCAATGTACAGTTTATACCTAAAACTCTATTAACAATAAAGTAGTCAGGAGTCAGGAGACAGAATTCAGAATATAATTCTGTGCGACGGTTGGACTCGTCAAGGGGTTTAAATCGACCTTCAATTGATTTGATTACTGACTCAGAAATTCTGACTTCTGAATTTTTCTTTAATAGCCTATTCTTAAAATCATTGAACTTGCTAATCCAATCAATTGATTGAAAAAGTTAATCCAATACAATTATAACTCAAACAGAGTTGCAGACAGAGTTTGTCAACAAACTTAGTAATTCTCTGTATGATTCTATATAATTGAGTGAGTTTTACTCACACCCTAAAATTTTTATCGCTCAAAACGCTAGAGGAATTAATATGTCAGACTTCAATCAATTAAAATTATGGAAAAAAATTGCTTCTTCGATGTTAGCAGCCAGTTTTGTTTTCAGCGTAACTGTAATATTCTGGCAAAACTTGAAGCAAGAACAAGAAAGTGAAATAGAGCGAAACATTCTATTAGCAGAAAGCCATCTAAAAATCGAACTTCAGGAAAATATTAAAGCTCGAATTATCACGCTAATTCAAGTCAGCAAATACTGGATGTTTAATCCAAAATTACCCCAAGATAGAGAAGTCAAAGCGACTTCATTCATCAACAGTATAGATGGCTATCAGGCTATTATTTTGACAGACATCAACAATCAAAATAAACAAATTATATCTAAGGTGAATTGGGAATTTTCTCCAGAAGATTTGAATGTAGTTGTATCTCAGTGGGAGGAAGTTGCCCGAAAAAAGCTCAAAAAGTCTGATGATGTGATGGTCACACCGATTTTTTATTTAACTTCAAAAGAAAGATTATTTTTCGTTTATATTCCTAATTATAAACAGGAAAAATTCCAAGGCTTTATCGTGGGTGTTTTAAGTATCGATGAGTTTTTAAGCGATTTAAAACAACAGAAAATTGATCAATATGTAAGCTTTTCTTCAACTCAAGGTTTTGTATGGACATTTGCGGATTCTAATCAAACAACCTGGACTCAACAGATTAGTCAGAATATCAATCAAAAAGTTAAAGAATTGCAGTTCAATGCAAGTTTAATCCCCTTTCCCTCTGAAGACTCCTCTCTTTCGGAAATTTTACTTGGGGGTGGAATTGCAATTTCTCTGTTGGTTGGACTAATTACCGCTCTGGCTCAAACGTCCCAGGAACAAACCGAAAAACTCCAAAAAACCAATGAAAAATTACTCGAAGAAATTCGCTTAAGAGAAGCTGCACTCCGTCAATATCAAAAAGTTGAACAAGAACGAGATCGCCTGTTTTTACTCTCACCTGATCTGTTATGTATTGCTGGTTTAGATGGCTATTTCAAACGGGTTAACCCTTACTTTGAAAAAACACTCGGCTACACACAAGCTGAACTTTTAGCGAAACCGTTTATTGAATTTGTACATCCAGAAGATCGAGCCGCGACTTTAGCCGAACTTGAGAACTTATCAACCGGAAAACCCACCCAAAACTTTGAAAACCGCTATCGATGTCGGGATGGATCTTACATCTGCTTATCCTGGAAAGCGGCATCTTCTGTAGAAGAAACTTTAGTCTATGCAGTCGCTCGTGACGTTACCGAACAGAAACGAGTCGAAGCCTTACTCCGCAGTCGAGTTGATCAACAAGCAGCCGTTGCGGGGTTGGGTCAATACGCTCAGGCTCAACCCTCACTCAATCAACTGTTTGCGGAAGCCGTTACCCTGATGGCAGAAGTTCTCGAAGTTGAGTATACCAAAGTCTTGGAATTATTACCCGATGGTCAAGCCTTGTTGTTACGGGCGGGAGTCGGTTGGTTAGAGGGACTCGTCGGAACCGCCACAGTCGGAAGCGGAAGTGACTCGCAAGCGGGTTATACCTTACTACAAAGTGAACCTGTGGTAGTCGAAGACTTACGCACAGAAACGCGATTTAATGGGCCTGCTTTGCTGCATGATCATCATGTGGTGAGTGGGATGAGTACAATTATTCGCCTAAAAGATCGCAATTTTGGGGTGTTAGGAGTGCATACTCACACAAAACGACTGTTTAACCAAGATGATGTCAACTTCCTGCAAGCGATCGCCAATATTCTGGCAACGGGGGTAGAACAAGCTGAGTCCACCGAACAGTTACATCTGTTAGAACGGGCGATCAACTCAACCAGCAATGGGATTATTATCACTGATCCGACACAACCTGACAATCCGATCATTTACGCCAATTCTGCCGTTGAACGAATTACAGGCTTTTCCCCCTCAGAAATTCTCGGTTGTAACCCTCGGTTTTTTCAACAAGAAAATCGTCAACAGCCTGCGATCGCCCAGTTGAGAGAAGCCATTAAACAAGCCCAAGAATGTAATGTTATCTTACAAAATTACCGGGTTGATGGTCAACAAATTTGGATCGAACTGCACATTTCCCCTGTGTTTAACGATGGGGGAATGCTGACTCATTTTATTGGGGTGCAGAATGATATTACCTCACGCAAACAAGCCGAAGTGGCTTTACAAGCTTCAGAAGCCCGTTTAAGAGGGATTTTAGACATTGCTCAAGATGCCATTATCTGCGTCGATGAACAAAATGTGATTCAATTGTTTAATCAAGGGGCTGAACAAATCTTTGGATACTCCGCAACAGAAGTGATCGCTCAACCTTTAAAGATGATTATTCCCTCAGTTGATCGCTCCGTTTATCGAGGTTATATTCAAGAATACTGTGCAGATAATCGAACGAGTCCGGTGAATAAACCGCTAGAAATTATGGCTCGGCGTCGAGATGGAACGGAGTTTCCCTCAGAAGCTTCAGTCTCTCAGTTAGAGTTGGCTGAGGGAGTCTTTTTAACGATTATTTTACGTGATATTAGCGATCGCAAGCAAGCTGAGATGGATCTGCGAGAGAGTCAACACCGCCTCAGTACGATTATTACAGCGATATCCGATGCGTTAATTGTTGTTGATCACAATGGTATTATTCGTTTTGTTAATCCGGCGGGGGAATCTCTGTTTAGTCGTCCTCGTTTAGAACTTTTGGGGTATTGGTTTGGTTCGTTGTATGGGGAATTTGATCGAGCCACTGAAGTCACCATTTTACATCCCGAAGGGAAATTAATTATGGCAGAAATGCAGGTGGTGGAGATTCTTTGGGACGGAGAACCTGCAACTTTAGCTTCCTTGCGAGATGTCACGGAACGTTATCAAGCGATGCGACAAGTTCAACAAACTCGAAATTTTCTGCAAACGATGATCGATCATTTACCTGTGGCGGTTTTTGTCAAAGAGGCTCAGTCAGAACCGTTTGGGGCGTTCAAGTTTTGGAATGAAACCTGTGAAAAATTATTTGGATTAACCACAGAACAAGTCATTGGTAAAACCGTAGATGAATTGTTCCCACCTGATCAAGCCAAACGCATGATTCAACAAGATCAAGAGGCGTTTGGCTGGGGAGTCATGCAAGATATTCCCGAAGAACTGATTAACAGTCATAGTTTAGGAGATCGGATTCTACATACCGTTAAAATACCGCTTTATGATGAGGAACATGAGCCGGAATATTTGCTTTGTATTTCCGAAGATATCACTGAACGTAAACTGGCAGAAGAACAACTGCGACATAATGCCTATCACGATACTTTAACCAACTTGCCAAATCGAGCTTTTTTTATGGAACGCTTGCAGCAAGCCATTCACATCGTTGAAAAGCAAAATAATTCTTTATTTGCCGTTTTATTTATTGATTTAGATGACTTTAAATATATTAATGACAGTCTCGGACACGCGATAGGAGATAAATTGCTAATTTCACTCACAGATCGCCTGAAGAATTGCTTGCGGGCGACGGATATCTTAGCCCGTTTTGGCGGCGATGAATTTACGATTTTACTCGCGGAAGTCGGAGAATTTAAGGAAGTGATTACAGTCGCTCAAAAGATTCAGCAGGAACTCACTTTACCGTTTAATTTAGGAACCCATCAGGTGTTTACAAATGCGAGTATTGGGATTGCATTACTCACGGCTGACTATCAACAGCCAGAAGAATTGTTACGGGACGCTGATATTGCCATGTATTCAGCCAAGGAGAAAGGACAAGGAAACTATTCGATTTTTAATCGCCAGATGCACCAAAAAATGCTTGAACGTCTGCAATTGGAAACGGATTTAAGGCAAGCCATTGAACGGCAAGAATTTCAGGTGTATTATCAACCGATTGTTTCTTTTAAAACTGATAAAATTGCAGGTTTTGAAGCCTTAATTCGCTGGCAACATCCCGATGGAAGTTGGATTTCTCCCGCTAAATTTATTCCGATTACCGAGAAAACCGGGCTGATTGTAGAAATTGGGGAATGGGTACTGTATCAGGCTTGTTCACAACTGAAAAGTTGGCATGAACGGTTCCCTCATTTGGGTGATTTAACCATGAGTGTCAATTTGTCGGGGCGTCAGTTACGCGAACCGGATTTAGTTGATAAAATTGATAATATTATCAGTCAAACGGGTTTGAGAAGTGACTGTCTCAAGTTAGAAATTACTGAAAGTATGTTGATGGATAATCCCCAAGTGGTTAAAACAACGTTGAAACACATTAAATCTCGTAATATTCAACTCAGTTTAGATGATTTTGGGACGGGTTATTCCTCTTTGAGTTATTTACATAGTTTTCCGATTGATACCCTGAAAATTGATCGGGCTTTTGTTGTTCGTGCTAATTCTCCTTTCAAAAATAGAGCGATTACTCAAGCGATTGTAACACTTGCTCAGAGTTTAGGCATGGAAGTGATTGCAGAAGGTATTGAAACCCGTGATCAATTGCTACAACTTAAACAGTTAAACTGTGAATATGGGCAAGGTTATCTGTTTTCTAAACCGCTTCCTTCATCTGATGCTGAGATTTTATTGTCCTCTAACGCCAAACTCCCTGATGAATGATGATTGGCGGGGAAATTAAACACAAAGACAGGAAGACACGAAGATTTTTGAGAGACGGAGAAATATTATATAGATGGACTTTATTAGGCTATTTTTTTCGGTTAATTTGTTCTTGTTCTATCGCTTCAAATAAGGCTTGAAAATTACCTTCTCCAAACCCTTCAGCTTCGACTGGATTTTTATTAACTAAAGTAATTTTACGTTCAATAAATTCAAAAAAGAATGTCGGTTCATCAAAAATAGGCTGGGTGAAAATTTGCCATAACATTGATTCAGGACTCGGCAGATCAATCAAAATTTTATACTCTTGGATTTTCTGCCAATCTTCGCGGGATAAATGATCTTGCAATTTTTCCTGTAACTGATTATAATAGTGAGGGGAAACAGAAATAAACGCTAATCCTTTCTGTCTCAACTCACCTACTGTTTCTATAATATTGTTCGTTTTTAGGGCAATATGTTGAATACCTGAACCTCGATTTAAATCTAAAAATTCCTGAATTTGTGAATTTTTAGAAGTGGGTTCATTAATGGGAAACTTGACATTATTCTGTTGGTTGACCAACACTTGACTCTGCAAGCCGGAACGCTTTGTTTGAATATCAAAAGTCTGTTGAGGGAGAAACTTTAGCACCCGTTGATACCAGTTAACCGCCGCTTGTAAATCTCCCGCCTCAACATTTAAAACGACATGATCAATTCCAATAATAGAGGAAGGAATAGAAGAATGAGGAATTGCAAAAGGAATATGCGGTAGCCATTTAAAATGAGGATGATTTTGTCGTTCGACTAAGGTATGATGCAATCCACCCCAGCCAACAATCACAAACCATTTGAGGAGATAATTCTCAACAGAATATTGTTGCATCGGTTGAATAATTTTAACACCCTCAGCGATCATCTGTTCAGCCGCAGCTTCGACATCCTCAACTTGAAACGCCACATCCACAACACCAGGGGGATGTTGATGCAAATATTCAGCCACCGGACTCACCGCAGTCACCGGAGAAGACAACAGAAAATCAACCGTTCCCTGTTGTAATATCTCCGTATGAGTATCAGGGTTTGTCACGCATCCCAGACTTTGAAAACCCAACTTGTCAATAAACCAATCCCGTGATGCTTTGGCATTGGTCACATAAAAATGAACATGATCAAAGTGCATCATAATCCGCCCTATTTTGTGTTCGGAATCAATGGGCCGTTCCTCATTTTCTATTCCCTCAGATTAGAAGAATAAATGACTATCCGGCTGAATATTAATCTCCATTGGAACCGCTTGAGGTTCGGCTGAAAGTGCAAATAAAATGGCATCGGCTGCCGTTTCAGGTCTGAGCATTTTTGCACGATCAACTTTTAAGCTAACATTATCCCAGAAGGGCGTGTCAACTCCCCCAAGATAGAATAGTGTAAATTTAATCCCATATCGCCGCATTTCATCCGCCATACATTTACTAAAACCAACGACCCCAAATTTAGAAGCACAATAGGCACTTCCCATCGCCATCGAATGTTTGCCCAAAATTCCTATCACATTACAAATATGACCGGATTTTTGCTGCTTCATCACGTTTGCTGCGGCTTGAGTCGTGTAAAAACTGCCCTTGAGGTTCAAGTCCAACATCGCATCCAGGTCAGCAGGTTCGATTTTATTCCACTGTTTGAGAATTCCGGCGCCGGCTGCATTCACCAATATATCAATCTGTCCGAAGTGACTTTCGGCTTTCTGCATCAGTCCCTCAACTTGCTGCGGGTCTGTAATATCGCTAGAAACCGCCAAAACTTCGGGTGTCGCTAATTCTTCGGCTAAATTCTGCAATTTTTGGCTGTCTCTAGCCACTAACACCAGTTTAACGCCCAATGGGGCTAACTTCTGGGCAAGGGCTGAACCAATTCCACCTGTGGCCCCAATAATCACCGCAACTTTGTCTCGCATCTCGTTACATTTCTTAAAACTCCCTTCTTAGTATAGTCACAACCGCCTGAGTCTGGGAAAGACAAAGGGTAGATTTATTCAAAATTCCTTAAAAATAGACTCAATCTGTCCCTCAAATTAACGACAATATTGATAATTTTGCCAGACATTCGCACAAAGAAGTGACTGTCCAATGTATAAGCCGGTGATTACATTAGAAGTATGAAAACAAATCCACAGGAAGTTTTTAAGATGCAAACCACAGATTTTTTCCCTAAAACGATTCAATCTCTGCCGATTTTGCGTCGGGGTAGTCAAGGGAAAATCGTTAAAAATTTACAAGAACGTTTGAAGATTTTTACCCCGAAGTTAGTGATTGATGGTATTTTTGGGGTTGCCACAGAAGCCGCAGTGAAACAATTTCAAAAAGAGAGTGGATTATGGGTTGATGGGATTGTTGGGCCGCAAACTTGGAATAGTTTATTGAAAGCCACTAGCGTTCCTTTTGAGGTTCTACAATCTTTACCGATTCTCAGTTTTGGACGGGTCGGAAATGATGTGATTCGGTTACAAAATCGTTTGAATAATTTTGAGATTAGTATACTTGTTGATGGTATTTTTGCCTCAACCACTGAAGCGGCTGTTAAGCAATTTCAACGCCGTTTTGGGCTGGCTGCTGATGGAATTGTTGGCCCTTTAACTTGGAATGCTTTACTGCATGAATTTTTCTAGGGATTGTATTTCATCCCTCTATTAATCTTTCTAACCTCATTATTTTTCTCTATTTCTCCTTTCTCTATTTTTGATAGATGAAGGGAGATTTTTTTATAGAGAGTTTAAATCTGGTCACTTAAATGTGTGACTACACAATCTTTTTTGAATCAATTAGATTAGAACTATAGAAACAAGTTCATCGGAGAATCAATCATGCAATCAACAACAACTATTCTCCGTGGGGGCAGCCAAGGACAAGCCGTTAAAAATATCCAAGCACAGCTTAATATTTTTGGGGCAAAATTAGTTGTAGATGGTATCTTTGGGGCTGCTACAGAAGCGGCTGTTAAGAAATTTCAATCAGAAATGGGATTAGCAGTTGATGGGATTGTTGGCCCGCAAACCATGAATGCTTTAGTGTATTCTGGCTGCTAATTTGTGGAGAAGATTTGCAGGAGTTACTTAAACGAGTGACTCCCCATTCCCTAAAAAGCAGATTAGATTAGATTTATTCCAGTCCACCAACCTTAGAGAGTATTAATCATGCAATCACTCAGTATTCCTTCTGAAGCCGCTCATGCTTTACCGAAGTTACAATTAGGTAAAACTGGAGATGATGTCACCTATTTACAAAGTCGCCTGAATATTGTAGGTTCAGCCCTCAAAATAGATGGTATTTTTGGTTCTGGTACTGAAGCGGCGGTGAAGAGATTTCAAAAGGATAATAATTTAACAATTGATGGGATTGTTGGGCCAAAAACTTGGAGTATTTTATTACAAATGACAACTGCCCCTTTAGATAATCCAGATGGTTCTTTCCCGATTTTAAAGGCTGGAAATACGGGAGATAGCGTAAGAGAATTGCAAACTCGCCTGAATAATATTGAAGCAAATTTAGGGATTGATGGTGTTTTTGGGCCGAAAACGGTAGCCGCAGTTAAGCAATTTCAAAGTAAGTTTGGATTAGTTGCGGATGGGATTGTTGGGCCGAAGACCTGGCGAGAAATTCTCAAGCAAGAGTTTTTATATATCGATTAAATAAACAGATTTTAAGTGCCTTTCTCCTTCTCCCTTTATTCTTCTTCGGAAGATGAAGGGAGATTTTCCGTTAATAAACAAACAGTTAAACCTCGTTCTGTTTGTTCTAAACTAAAGGAATTACACAATTCTATAAACTTGGGAAATTTGCCTCCCGGCTGGAACTGTTTAATCACTTGGGTAATCGCTTGACCATATTTTTTATTGAAGTAACTGCCTAGTATTGACAGCGAAATACAAGGACTAGAAGTTTGCGCGGTGAGTTCTTTGACAATCTCAACGAGGGCTTTTTCTAGCTGCTGAACCGATTGAATCGCCCCTAAATCATTGGTAGAATTTTCGACAGGGGAGATTAACTTTTCTGGGATTGAACTGATTTCAAATAAGGTGACATAGGTTTGGGACTTGTCAGACGGTTGATGCAGTACAAAGGTTTGAGGATTCTTAATAAAGATGTCTCTGGCTTTATATTCGGCATAATGGGCAGAAACCACTTGACTAATTGTGATTTGATAGGTATCTTTATATAAAGCCGAAAGTCGTGACAGTTTAATCCATTGACTCTGAATCCGCTTTTGTTCAGCTCGGATTAATTCTTGTAACTGGATAATAAATTGATCTAATGGCGGAATTTCAGGAGCGGTGAGCAAAGCAAATTGTTGTGTTTCACCTGTGCGGTTATTGAACACGAGTATTTTGTCTTTTTTCTTCTTAACTTGATATACCGTTAACCCATGACCTTGTAGCGTATTGCACAGATGAGTTAAGGCGCGATCAGACGAACAAACTAAAACTTCCTGAGCTGTGGGATAATAGACAAAAATAGAAGAACCGACCGTTGCCATTTTTAAATCTGCACTGTCTTTTCCCGGCGGCACATGAATCAGTTGATAGCCCCGTTGGTGAAATTCAATATCTTTTTTCCCCATACTCCGCCAATTCGCAAAAGCCACTTTAATTTGTAGGGGACAGGTGCAAATGGTTTCTAAAAACTTCTCGGTTTCGATATCAAGTTGTAGGTTTTCCACATCCAACAACAGAATACTAATTCCACTGTTGGAAAAGCTGCGTCCATTAAAATACAGAGGTTGAGGGTTAATTTCACTCGGATGCGGATAAGGAGTAAGCTTCGGGTTCGGATAAATCAGTTGTTCAAGTTGGGCGATAACAACCTCATACTCAGTCGAGCGAATAAATTCCTCACTCAGCAAAAGCTTGAGATAGTCTTGAACTTTCGCCAATAATTTCTCAGGCGGCTTGACCTGACTCAACCCTTGTGAAATCTTCTTGATCAAGATAGATTGGTAGTGGGGTTGATGCCAGGGAACAGTTTGGTAGCGAGGATTCAGCCATTGGGGATGCTGCTTCTGGAGGGAAACCAGAGTTCGATAAAGAAAATGGCAAACCGTATCAACTACAGTAGAATCATTCGTCCCAAGTTGGCTATTTGGATGGGGCATGATCCTGCACGCACGATCAAGATATCTGATGCTATATTTAAGAGTAGCACGTTGGACGCAGGGAATGCGATCAAATTAGAAAACTCACCTCCTATTTAGGCTGAAAGATTTCCAACAGGATTCGCCACAGCAAGCCCCCTGCAATTAATTCCAGCCCGACTAACCAAATTTGCCACTCCACCCAAAACGCCAGAAAAAAACAGGAGACTAACCCGATAACCGCTATCGGCTTTGGATAAAGTCGTTCTTCGGGCGGAATTTGCAGTGCCGCTAAATTGGTGATCGCATAGTAAATTAACACATTAAACGCACTAAACGACCAAGTGGTTTTGACATTGCCAATCAACACCAACAATCCAATAATCACCGCCACGACAATCACCGCAATGACTGGTGTCGTCCCAGAAGCGTTGAGTCGGGCTACTTGAGGGGGCATATCTCGCCGTCGCCCCATCGCCAACAACACCCGCGATAACCCCAAAATCAGATTCAGCAACACGCCCAACATCGCCGTTATCGCCCCGACTGCGACAATTTGACGAATTCCCGGTATACCAAACTGACTCGCCGCCATTTCCAACGGGGCTGCCTTCTGCGTCGCATCACTCAACCCCTCAACGCCAACGGCTGCCACTCCCACCACTGCCACCGCCAAATACAATAACATCGTGACAATCATCGTGACAACCATCGCTTTCGGAATGGTTTCGCGGGGTTCTCGTACTTCTTCGCCTAAGGTGGCGATACGTCCATAGCCCGTATAAGCAACAAACATTAATGCGGTGGCTTGGAGTAAAGCGGCGATGGGCTTTTCAGCCGGAAAAAAAGGCGTTAAATTGTTAACGCCCGTCGGAGATAAGGCGATCGCTAAACCCGTGAGAATAAATAAAATCAAAGAAAATAACGTTAGAGAAACAATCCCTAAATTGGCGACATTAGAACGACGAATCCCATTTAAAACAATCACCGTTATCATGATCACTGCCATGAAAGCCGTCGGCACTAATAAACCAGAATTTAAACCCAAAGTATTCAGGAAATAACCCGCAAATCCTAACGCTGCTGTTGCCGCAGATGCACTTTTTGCCAACAAAAACAGCCAACCTGCGATAAAGCCTAAAGTCGGATTAAGATATTTGTAACCATATTCATAGGTTCCGCCACTCACCGCATGATTAGCCGCCAGTTGGGCGCTACTTAACCCATTACATAACGCCACAATTGCCCCAATTGCCACCGCTAAAATGACAGATGGCCCTGCAATTCCCGTTGCAATTCCAATACTGACAAATACCCCCGTGCCAATAATCGAACCTAACCCCATTAAGGTTGCACCGAACACCCCTATTTCACGTTGGAGGGATGGCGTTTGATTAGACATTTAGCAATCTCTCCCCAAAATTTCTATCATTATATAAGATCAAAATGAGTAAATTGTGTTAAGATAGCAAAATTATAGCAGTCGAAGCCTTTGATTAGGACACTGTTTTTCTGTCAAATCCTTTGATGATAAAGGTTTCAATTCTGTCTCCTGTCTCGGTGTCTCCTGACTTCTGCTATAACTGTTTTTATTTTTGAGAATCTTGGGATTGATTTTGAAAAAGAGAAAGGCATCGTAGGATTTTAGCGCAAAACCCTTCATAATAGATTAAAGAGACTTCATCTTTAAGATCAAATCATGGCGAGAGATTTACGGGGATTCCTAAAACTGTTAGAAGAACGGGGACAATTACGACGCATTAACGCTTTAGTTGACCCCGACTTAGAAATTGCAGAAATTTCTAACCGAATGTTACAATCGGGCGGCCCGGGTTTACTGTTTGAGAACGTCAAAGGATCGCCTCATCCGGTTGCTATCAACCTGTTAGGAACTGAACAACGAGTGTGTTTGGCGATGAACAAGTCAAACCCCCAAGAATTAGAAGAATTGGGGAAAAAATTGGGAATGCTACAACAACCCAAACCCCCGAAAAAATTATCTCAAGCCGTTGATTTTGGTAAGGTTTTATTTGATGTCGTTAAAGCCAAACCCGGACGCAATTTCTTTCCCCCTTGTCAACAAGTTATCCTCGAAGGGGAAGACTTAGATTTAAACAAAATTCCCATGATTCGCCCCTATCCCAAAGATGCGGGTAAGATTATTACCTTGGGATTAGTGATAACAAAAGACTGCGAAACCGGAACTCCAAATGTTGGGGTTTATCGCTTACAATTGCAGTCTAAAACAACCATGACCGTTCATTGGTTATCGGTTCGCGGCGGGGCGAGACACCTGAGAAAAGCCGCAGAAAACGGCAAAAAATTAGAAATTGCGATCGCATTAGGCGTTGATCCGTTAATTATCATGGCGGCGGCTACACCCATTCCTGTTGATTTATCCGAATGGTTATTTGCGGGATTATATGGGGGTTCTGGCGTGCAATTGGCTAAGTGTAAAACCGTTGATTTAGAAGTTCCCGCCGACTCAGAATTTGTACTCGAAGGAACCATTACTCCCGGTGAAATGTTACCCGATGGACCCTTTGGAGATCATATGGGATATTACGGCGGTGTTGAAGATTCCCCGTTAATTCGATTTCACTGCATGACCCATCGCCAAGACCCAATTTATTTAACCACGTTTAGCGGTCGTCCGCCCAAAGAAGAAGCGATGATGGCGATCGCCTTAAACCGCATTTATACCCCGATTTTACGACAACAAGTATCGGAAATTGTTGACTTTTTCTTACCGATGGAAGCGTTAAGTTATAAAGCCGCAATTATTTCTATTGATAAGGCTTATCCGGGTCAAGCAAGGCGGGCGGCGTTAGCCTTTTGGAGTGCATTACCTCAGTTTACTTATACCAAATTTGTGATTGTTGTCGATAAAACGATTAATATTCGCGATCCGCGTCAAGTCGTGTGGGCAATTTCGTCTAAAGTTGATCCATCACGAGATGTATTTATTCTCCCCAATACGCCTTTTGATACGTTAGATTTTGCTAGCGAAAAAATTGGTTTAGGGGGACGAATGGGAATAGATGCAACCACAAAAATTCCTCCCGAAACCGATCACGAATGGGGCGAAGCATTGGAGTCTGATGTTGATGTGGCGGCGATGGTTTCTCAACGTTGGGTAGAATACGGGTTAAATGATTTGAATTTAACCGAAGTTGACCCGAATAAATTCGGCTACGATATCCAATAATTCAATTATTGTAGGGGCGCAAGGCTTGCGCCCTCTTGCTTGCGCCCTCTTGCGCCCTCCCTGCCCCTACGAAGGGAAAAATAGGGGAAAACTATTTCATCATTCCTAATCTCTCGGAAAAATGTTAGGTTGGGGGCTGTATGGGCGCAAACAAGAGCGCCCCTACGAAGGGAAAAATAGGGGAGAACTATTCCATTAAACTAAACAAATATGAATCAATATCATTCCCAACATCATCGCCGTTCCATTCGTCTTAAAGGGTATGATTATTCTCAAACGGGATTTTATTTTATCACCTTATGTACTCGCGATCGCCAATGTTGGTTCGGCGAAATAAAAAATGGGAAAATGTACCTGAATTCTATTGGTTCTATTGTGGCTAAAGAATGGTTAAAATCTGCCGAAATCCGAGAAGAAATTGAATTGGATGAATGGATTGTTATGCCGAATCATTTTCACGCGATTGTGATTATTAAAACAGAAATTAAGAACGGTTTCGGCGAACAGTTTGAAAACAATCCGGGCGCAAGAAAACCCCGTTCTTTGTCTACATTAATTTCGGGTTTTAAAGCAGTCGTGACAAAACGAATTAATGAAATTCGTCAAGTTTCAGGCGTTTCTATTTGGCAGCGTAACTATTATGAACATATTATTCGAGATGAATTATCGTTGTATAATATCCGAAAATATATCGTTGAAAATCCATTATCTTGGTCTGAAGATCCAGAAAACCCTCAAAAATATTCCCATTATCAAACGATTGACTTGAATTTGCCCTTTTAATAACTATCTATTTAACGTTTTCCACAAACTTGCGCCCTCAATCCCCAATATCCCTAAAATACGGGGAAATTCTTAGGAAAACTGCCAACCCAAAGCGATCAGCAGTTTCGGATTGCTCCATTTACTTGTAGAATCCCGAATCGATAGACTGCAAACGCCTTGATTTTGCTCCCGATTTTTGGCAAAACCGCTAAAATACTCTACTATCAGTCATCGGAGAGAGGAGATTAACCCGATAGGCAGATACCAGTCCTGGCAAAACCTGTGTTATAAGTATTTATATTTCTTAACTTTTGTTTACCAAATGCTTATATCTTCGACGGGGCTAGCCGAAATCAAAGCCAATATCAAGAAAAATATATTTTTCGGTAACAAGCCAACCCCGCAACTGATGGCAATTTTACTCGTATACTTCGTTCAAGGCATTCTGGGACTCGCACGACTCGCCGTTAGCTTCTTTCTCAAAGATGATTTAGGAATGACACCTGCGGAAGTCTCAGCGATGTTGGGAATCATTGCTTTACCTTGGGTGATCAAACCTGTATTTGGCTTCATCTCCGACGGTTTACCGATTTTGGGCTATCGTCGCCGACCCTATCTAATCTTATCAGGTTTTCTCGGTGCGATCGCCTGGATTGCTCTAGCAACCGTAGTTAATAGTCCCCTCGCAGCCACTTTAGTCATTACCCTCAGTTCCCTCTCTGTCGCCATCAGTGATGTCATTGTAGACTCATTAGTTGTTGAAAGGGCGCGTCAAGAATCTCTGAGTGATGTGGGTTCGCTACAATCTTTGTGTTGGGGAACTTCGGCTTTAGGGGGATTAATTACCGCCTATTTAAGTGGTTTTCTCTTAGAAATTTTTAGCGTACAAACAATATTTCTGATTACCGCAAGTTTCCCTTTAATTGTTTGCGGTGTGGCTTGGTTAATTACAGAAGAAAAAGTGAATGGCGATCGCTCTAATTTAGATACCGTTAAACAACAATTGAGTCAACTCCGTCAAGCCGTAACCCAAAAAACAATCTGGCTACCGATGGCGTTTGTATTCATCTGGCAAGCCACTCCAACGGCGGATTCTGCCTTCTTTTATTTCACCACAAACGAACTGGGATTTCAACCGGAATTTTTAGGGCGAGTTCGCCTCGTCACCAGTATTGCTTCTTTGTTAGGCGTTTTCCTGTTTCAACGCTTTTTTAAAACCGTTCCCTTTCGGAAAATATTCGCTTGGTCTACCGTTTTCTCATCACTTCTCGGGATGACAACCCTGTTGCTAGTGACTCATGCGAACCGTGCTTTAGGAATAGATGATTATTGGTTTAGTTTGGGCGATAGTCTGATTTTAACCGTCATCGGACAAATCGCCTATATGCCTGTTTTAGTGTTAGCGGCGCGTTTGTGTCCGCCAGGAGTGGAAGCAACATTATTTGCCTTATTAATGTCGGTTTCCAATTTAGCAGGACTCCTCTCCTATGAATCTGGCGCATTATTAACGCATCTGTTTGGAGTCACCGAAAATCAATTTGACAACCTTTGGTTACTGGTAATTCTGACAAATCTTTCTACACTTCTTCCCCTGCCTTTTATTAACTGGTTGCCCCATGTTAACGCCCAAAATGAGGGAGAAGATTCTCATCCCCAAACGCCCATTTCTGCAAAAATTGGACATCACCATGTTCCCGATTATGTCCCCGAATATGAAGGAATTGGAATTCGAGATTAGGGTAAAATCCAAGAACGTCTGAGTCAATTTTTGTCTGAACCTCTATTCAACCTCTCACAGTCGCCCAAGGAACAATGACCAACCTAGAAACGCCAAAACCTGTTGTTAAAGAAGGATTATCTTACAACACCAAAGACTGGCAAAAAGGCTATCAATCTCAACCCAATGAATACGACTATCCCATAGAAGATATTGAAGGAGAAATTCCGCCTGAATTAGCAGGAACCCTGTATCGAAACGGCCCCGGTTTATTGGATATTAACGGTTATCCCCTGCGTCATCCGTTTGACGGAGATGGCATGATTTCAGCCATTACATTTTCTCAGGGTCGCGCCCATTATCGTAACCGTTATGTGCGGACTCAGGCCTATGTTGAAGAACAAAAAGCAGGAAAACCCCTCTATCGGGGTGTATTTGGAACTCAGAAACCGGGCGGTTTGTTGGCGAATGCCTTTGATTTTCGGTTAAAAAATATTGCCAATACTCAAGTGATTTATTGGGGCGGTAAATTATTAGCCTTGTGGGAAGCTGCCGAACCTTATCAACTCCATCCCCAAACTTTAGAAACCATTGGACTTGATAACCTCAATGGCATTTTACAACCGGGTGATGCGTTTTCCGCTCATCCTTGTATTGATCCTCATTGTGAGTTTGATGGCGGTGAACCTTGTTTAGTTAACTTCTCGATTAAACCCGGATTATCCACTACAATTACAATCTACGAACTCAATCCCCAAGGCAAACTTTTACGCAAACACGCCCATTCAGTACCGGGATTTGCCTTTATTCACGATTTCGTGATTACTCCAAATTACTGCATTTTCTTTCAAAATCCCGTTCGTTTTAATCCTCTACCTTTTCTGTTTGGGTTGTGTGGGGCGGGAGAATGTGTTGAATTTAAACCGAAACAACCGACAAGGATTTTAGTGATTCCTCGAAATCAAAAACAACAACCCGGAATTAGGTGTTTTGAAACTCAGTCTGGGTTTGTTTTCCATCACGCCAACGCCTACGAAAAAGGAGATGAAATTTGTGTTGATTCGATTTGTTATGAATCGCTTCCGGGTGTAGATCCGCAAGCTGATTTCCAAGATACTGATTTTACCACCCTCGCGCCGGGGCAATTGTGGCATTTTGATATTAATCTAAAAACAGGTAAAGTCGAACGTCAACAAATCGACAGTCGTTGTTGTGAATTTCCCAGCTTACATCCCGAATGGGTGGGGCGTGCTTATCGTTATATTTATATCGGCGCCGCCCATGACGCGGAAGGAAATGCACCCCTACAAGCGGTTCTCAAGCTAGACTTACAGACAGGTGAACGTCAACTCTGGAGTGCAGCCCCTCACGGCTTTTCCGGTGAACCTGTGTTTGTTCCTCATCCCAACGGTGTGAATGAAGATGATGGCTGGCTGTTGACATTAGTCTATGATGCGTGTTATCATAGATCTGATATTGTGATTTTAGATGCAAAAGATATTAATCAGCCCGTTGCTAAACTGCATCTCAAACATCACATTCCCTACGGTTTACACGGGACGTTTGCTCAGATTTAAAGATTAAAGTTGTCTTCGCTGCATTAGATTCCATGCCTTTTCCTCAAGGGGAGGGTGTGGAATTTGAATAGATTGGGGTTAACTGGGTTGTTTGTTCAAATCGATCTAGCCTAATCTGATCCAGTAATGCTACTGTGGAGTCAAACTCCTAGCTGGGATTAACTCAGGTTGGTCTAGGCAAGATTCTGGGGAAACCTCTACTCATCTACTCTTATTCAGCGATGCCTCAAGAAGCGTCTACAGTGGAAATCCGGTTTAGTATCGTCATCACCACTTACAATCGCTTGAATTTGTTAAAACGGGCGATTGACTCAGCTTTAAAGCAAACGATACCCTGTGAGGTGGTGGTTGCAGATGATTGTTCCTCCGATGGGACTGAAGAATATGTCAAGGGTTTGTGTCAATCTCAGCCGCAACACAGCGATCGCCGTTTGATTTACCATCGTAATCATAGCAATAGTGGTCACTGCAAAACCATGAATTTAGGCGTAAGTGTGGCATCGGGAGAGTGGATCAAGCCTCTTGATGATGATGATTATCTTGCACCCAATTGTTTAGAAGAAATTCGGCAAGCGATCGCCATTCATCAAACGACAATTACACCAGAAACTCACTCGAAAGCGGTTATTTGTTCTTGCCAAGCTGCACAGATTGACCCCAATGGACGAGAACTCAGTCGAACTCGAATTGTTGGCCCCGGAAAAGCATTTTATATTCCTCAAGAAGACATTCATTATGGAATGTTACTGGAACAAGTTCCCTTTGGGACTCCTGTACAAGTGGCTTATCAGCGAGATGCGTTTATTAAGTCGGGTGGTTGGGATTCCAGTGTAGATTTGAATTGTGATGATATTGATTCTTGGATTAAAATAGCTCAGTTTGGCGATGCTATTTTTATTAATCGTTGTCTAGGTTTCCGAACGATTTGGTCTGGAGCTTATAGTCAAAAGCTGACCCCCGAAAAGCGACTAAAAATGAATATTTTAATGAAAGAGAAAATTTATCCTCTGGTTCATCAAAAGCATCATCATCGGCTTCCTGACCTTGATCAGATTCGCAATTATTTAAGATTACATTGGGGATTAGTTGCCTTGAAAACTGCGAAAATTAATCCAGCGTTGAAGATGGTTTCTTCTGCTATTTTATCAGCGAAAGCTTGGAAAATGCTGTTGTTATCAATAGCAACTCGTCAGCAGTCTAAACTCTCGGGATTAGCTTCTGAATTAAAAAGTAATTCTTCCTCAGTCAATCCAGATTTAGAAGCAGAGATTTCTGATTCTCAGCAACTAAAAACCTATCTTAAACTTCAGGGGGGTTTAAAGGCAGTTCAACGGGGAAAAATCAATAAAGCCTCAAAATTTTTATTTCCCTCCCTATTGTCTCCTAGCAATTTAAAGCTATTTATGAATCTTTTGATTTTAGAAAATAATAAAGAGATTATTACCATTCAGAAAAATATTTTAATTCAGTAAAACAACAGATTAACATTCAAAAATGTGGAAAACTGCCAAAACTTTACTCACGACTTACTATGCCTATATGTTAGAGTATCGGGCAGAACTTTTTTTATGGGCATTGTCAGGTTCATTGCCTTTTATAGTCATGGGAATCTGGATAAAAGCCGCTCAATCTCAAGAACTCGCCCTACAACCTGTTGAATTTGCCCGTTATTTTCTAGCGGCTTTTATCGTCCGACAATCTAACGTGGTTTGGGTGATTTGGGAATTTGAAAAAGAAGTTGTCCAAGGAAAATTATCACCGCGATTATTACAACCGATTGATCCCGTTTGGCATCATTTTCTCTCTCACATCGCCGAACGATTTGCTCGATTTCCGTTTATTATAGGATTGGTATTGCTGTTTTTTAGTCTTTATCCTCAAGCCTTTTGGATACCTAATTTTACCACAATTTTAACCTTTATTTTGATAATATTTGTAGCTTTTTGCTTGCGGTTTGTGATTCAATATACCTTAGCCCTAACTGCCTTCTGGATAGAACGGGCATCCGCCTTAGAAAATATTTGGCTTCTTCCCTATTCCTTTTTGTCTGGAATCATCGCCCCCCTAGAAATGTTTCCGCCAACCCTGCGAGAAATTATTCTCTGGACACCGTTTCCTTACTTAGTCCATTTTCCCGCGTCAGTATTAGTCGGAACAACAACCGATATTGGGCGAGGATTATTAGTCATGTTAGGTTGGGGTATTGTAATGTTTGTATTGAACCGTTGGTTATGGCGAAAAGGACTGCGACAATATTCAGGAATGGGCGCTTAATAACTGAGAGTCAATTCTATTCAACGTCAACAATTCACCTCAAATTCTACAGACAATCGCTATATTAGAATTATCCCTCAAACAAATAAGATATCCAACAAGCCTTAATTTTTCCATTGTCCAAAACCACCTACGCGGAACACCAAAACGATGATAGCCCTTTCTGACCATTATCCCCTAACTCCAGAACAATACCTGGAACTCGAAACTCAAAGCCCTGTCAAACACGAATATATTGATGGCGAAATCTACGCAATGGCAGGAACAACCGACACCCATAACACAATTGCAGGAAACCTGTTTACTCTCATTCGCAGCCACCTACGCGGAACAAACTGCCGTGTTTATTTTGCCGATATTAAAGCCCGTCTCGAACAATGCAACTGCTTTTATTATCCCGATATTCTCGTAACTTGTGACCCCCAAGACCAAGAAACTGCTACCTATAAACGCTTTCCTAAACTAATTATTGAAGTGCTTTCTGCAAGTACCGAAGCCTTTGATAGAGGAGACAAATTCAACGACTACCAAACTTTAGACAGTCTGGAAGAATATGTTTTAGTAAACACTAAACATCAACGAGTTGAAATTTTCCGACGCAACGAACAAGGGGGATGGATTTTTAAAACCTATACTCCTAGCGAAGCGACTTTTCCTTTGCAAAGTTTAAATTTAACGGTATCCTTGACTGATCTTTATGAAGATGTCACCCTTGAGAAAGAATCAACAGCAACTGCTGATATCATGTCCGGTTGAACAGTTATAAATAAACGACAGAGGAGTCAGGAGTCAGGAGTCAGGAGTCAGGGGTCAGGAGTCAGGAGTCAGGAGTCAGGAGTCAGGAGTCAGGAGTCAGGAGTCAGGAGTCAGGAGTCAGGAGTCAGGAGGAAATCAAGAAGAAGAAAGAGGAGGATTATGAGAAAGTTTTTTATCACTAATTATCCGGCCATGATATAACTGGTAGGAGTAATTCATGAATTACCCCTACAAGACTGATCACTGTAAAAACTCCCTATCAATCATCTATAGCCAACATTTAAGGATTTTAGATAACCTTATTCAACGTCGAGAATCAACTCATAATTAATCGGCTCTTTGGAATCAGAAACTACGACAATTTCATAATAACCTGTATCATCTAACTGTCCTGACCAACTCTGAAGTCTCGCATCTTCCAGTATTGTTTTAGCTTTTTTGCGGCGACTCGGAGTATAGACAGAAAGAAAAGTAGATTTCTGTGGCACGTTTAATTTTATCCGTAAATTTTGCTTCCGTTTTAGCCAAGCAATATAGACTTTTCCCTCACCCGGTTGTAAGACTCCTTGTATCAGTTTATTGCTGGCATTCTCATCAAACTGAACCTCTTTTAGATTCTGCCCTTGCTGTAACAACTTTAATTGATCCGCACTTAAGGCTTGCCAAACCTGACCAATAGGCAAATCCAGTAAATTTTGACCACGAGGTTGTTCAGAAAATAAATAGAAAAATCGAGCATCCGATAAATCTTCTAAGGCACGACTACTTAAATTTAACGCATCGGCATCCCTCTTCCACTGTTCAAGATCAGCGACGGTGTACTGTCCTAATTTACGGCGAGATTCATCACTAATTACAGCGAGTCGATTTAACACATCATAAGCCGTTTTATCCCATCGTTTTCGCCAGGAAGCATCAGCAGAATCAGACGTTAACGTTCGGCCCCTTTGAGTGGGATAACGATGATAAAATTCCTCATTCACCAGTTCAATCAAATATTGATAATCGACACCTAACTCTTGACGGCGATTTTGGATAAACTCCTGACGTTGCAGTTCACCCATCGCTGTAAATTGGCTATCTTCTGATTTGGGGAGGCGATTCATCCAGTAAGAACCACTCATCCAACCAATTCCCCCCATAACCACCATAGAAACCGTGACTAACAGTACCGTTCTCCAAGTTGAAGATAAATTCCAGGGAAGTTTCAGCCATTGATATTGGGTTTTTTGGAGAACTGTGTTTGGAGTCGCAGCAATAGGGGTAGGAATTGGCATTTCTACGGGCGGAGGCTGGGTTAACACCACAGGCAAATGATCGATCTCCGGCGGGGTTTGTGTGGGAATATGAGGGAGTACAACTGGGGTATCGTTGAGCGCTTGTAGGACTTGCGAGGCGCTTTGATAGCGATCCTCGGGTTTGTACGCCAACATTTTATCCAAAATTGCGGCTAACTTCGGATTGACTGTTGCTTGCGATCGCCAATTCCAGGTGAGATGATAACTATCAATCAGATGCTGGGGTTCTTTTCCGGTCAACATAACCACCATCGTCGCCGCCAAGCTATACAAATCACTGTGAGGAGAAGCAATTCCCATCTGCATTTGTTCTTCGGGAGCATAACCCAGTTTTCCCAAACGAGTCGCAGGACTGGGCGGAAGCTGACGAACACCCAATTCAGAATCAACCTTGGCTTTAATCTGTTTTACACCTCCAAAATCAATCAAAACCGGTAATCCATCAGCTTGACGTCGAATCACATTATCGGGAGAGATATCGCGATGAATCACCCCATGAGAGTGAATGTATTGCAGCACAGGTAATAGCTGCAACATAACTTGTGTCACTTCCAGTTCACTGAAGCGAGTTCCCTGGCTTTTGTATTGGGTGATTAATTCTCGATAGGTTGAACCCTTGACATAATCTTGAACGACAAACAAATAACCCTTGCCATCAATTTTCTCACGGAACAGTTCTCGAAAACAAGGAATTTGCGGATGTTTGAGTTGATAGAGAATTTGGGCTTCTCGTTCAAAGAGTTCTTGAGACTTTTGCAAGCCATAACTTCCTTGAACTTGCGGGGCGAATTCCTTTAACACACATAGTTCGTTAAACCGATACTGATCTTCTGCTAAGTAGGTGCGTCCAAAACCACCATGCCCCAATTGGCGCATAATGTGATAATGGTTTCGCAGGATCATGCCCGGATAAATGGAGGTACTCATGGATTTGAGGGATGAAACTCAGGGTTCAAGTTGAGTCGGGTGTAGTAAATTTTAGATTAGCAGTCGATCTGAGAATCCAATTCAATAGGCTCCCATGCCCAATTTACATTAGAGACAGTGATCATCACGGGTATAGCCATCTTGATCAGATCAAGACCAGGGACAACAATTAAAGTTGATCAAGAGGGTTCACTGGTATTTTAAGCCTTATCAGCCCTTTTGCGAGACCGTCGCAGGGTCAACCCAGGAACTTTGAGAGATTTACATGATTTTTACAACTCTCCCTATTGGATTTTACACAAGGCTCTGGTTTTCTGGGGTTTAGGCTATCTATATTGGGACAATACGAACTCAAACCCCTTATTGATCTGATTTGGGGATGTTGCTTGTATTAATCCAATGTTAAGAACTTGAAAAACCCAATGACAACAATGCCACGCATTGCTTCTGCTGCGGCTATTATCGGGACTTTAGCGTTTCCCGGTGTGAATGCTTTACCCAGTCAAGCGGCTTTATTAGTGGGGAATACAGAAGGAAATAATATTCTCCTGTTTGATGAACAAAACGGCGAATTTTTGCGTGAATTTATCGCACCCGGAAGTGGAGGATTACTTTCTCCAGATGACTTGAATTTTGGCCCTGATGGCAACCTATATATTACCAGTGGAACAACGCCGGAAACTTCGGCTATCCTCCGTTACAATGGGATCACCGGAGAATTTATCGATATCTTTGCTTCGGGTAACGGCTTATTTCGGCCTTATGGGGCGGCGTTTGGGCCGGATGGCTACCTCTATGTCAGCAGTTTTTTGAGTGACGAAATCCTGCGTTTTGATGGGCTGACAGGGGCGTTTGTGGATGTATTTGCCTCCGGTAACGGTCAACCTGGAGGGTTAAATGGGCCAAATGATTTGTTGTTTAGCCCCGATGGTAGTCTCTATGTGACGACTGAGGGGAGTATTGCCACCAATGGTCAGGCTGACTTTAGCGCAGGTCTTCCCAGTCAGGTGTTGCGTTTTGATCTTGCCACAAAAACCTCGACGGTATTTGCTGAACCGACGCCCTCACCCGATAGTTTTGGCTTTGTCAGTTTATTGGGGTTAGCGTTGGGGTTTGAGGGAGATTTATGGGTCAGTGATTTTGCCAATGATATTCGCCGCTACGATCTAGAAACGGGTGATTTAGTGAGTGTTTTATCTACAAACTACACGGGAACAATTCCAAGTAATAATTTTATTGGGAATTTAACTTTTGACCCTAATAACATCCTTTATGCAGTCGGTTTTGATTTTACAAATGGTAATGTTGGAGCGATTCTGCGCTACGATGGCATTACGGTCGAACCGTTGCCTTCTGTCGGAAATACCAGTGCAGTTTTTGTTGCGCCGAATGACAAGTTACTCCGTCCTATTGGGATCACTTTTACCACACAGATTCCTCTGAAAACAGTGCCGGAACCCGTTTCTGTGTTAAGTTTGCTAGCAATTGGAGTTTGGGGAATTCAGACTAAATTCCGTCGATAATCCTTTTTTGATCTTGAATAAATTCGGCAACAGATTAGCCCTCGGCAAACGCCGGGGGTTTATTTTATAGACAGCAAATTTGTAGATATAAAAATAAATCTTAATGACGGCTAAAATTTACATATTTAAATAGTAAAAATTAGTTATTAAAAATATAAGTTAACTCCCAAATAAAATGATTTAATTTTTAGGGGTTATCAAGATTATGGGGAAGAGAAAAAATTAAAAAACACTAATGATTATATGTTTTGTTATAGCCAGAACAAAAAAGAGATTCATTGAAAAATGTTAGAAAAGTTAGATTTACAATTCTTAATATATCTTTTGATTAGACTCAAAATCTGGTAAATTAGAAGGATGGATTTTGTGCTTTTCAATCGTCAACCCTGTTTTCAGCTAGCTGAGATTGTATGTTCTAAGGCTTTTTTCGTTATTTTTCAAACAAAACAAATCAGTTATATGTACTTAAATTTGCATAATTTGGGATATTTAATCCGGGTTTAATCAAAATAAATTTGTATTTTTTCAAATTACCAAAACCCATTAATCTTTAAAATTACCCCGCAAAAAAAGTTTGATTTATATGAAAATACATCCCCGAAATTTTAAATCAATAAAAAGAGAAAAATCCCATCGATATCACGTCCAGAAATTCACCTCAAACTTGAGACGAGACTCACTTAAACAAGAACTGCAACAGTTAAAAGCTTTGCATCAGCATATTTTTAGTAATATTTCTGATGTTGTTGTAATCACCGATCAGGCTGGAGAGTTTATTTATATTAGCCCAAACGTTAATATTTTGTTTGGCTATAGCCTGCCCGAAGTCCAAAACATGGGAAATTTGAGTCAACTGTTCGCACAGATAGGGCTGAATGAGAGTTTATTAAAGACAACCGAAGAACAAAGTAATATCGAATCTCCAGTTACCGATAAAGACGGTAAAAAACGCAGAATTTTAGTCAAAATTAAGTGGTTATATTTCGATAAAACAACAATATTGTATAATTTTTCTGAGATTACCGAACAGAAAAACATCCAAAGCGATGATCAATTACAACAGTCTCAACAAGTCTATCAGTCGTTAGTTGATTCTCTCAACGGCTTAGTTTGGGAGTTTGACTTGTCTACTCAAAAAATATCTTTTGTCAGTCAAAAAGCCGAACAAATTTTAGGATATCCCATCGAATTTTGGTTGAGTGAAGCTAATTTCTGGAACAATCATATTCATCCCGAAGATCGTCAACGGGTACTTGACTCTAAGTATCAAATGGTAGAGTCTTTACAGGATAGCCAAATCGAGTATCGGATGATAGCCGCAGATGGACGTATTGTATGGGTACAAGATATTGCGAGTATTGTAATTGAAAACGGTCAAGCTATCAAACTTCGCGGCGTTATGGTTGATATTAGTGAACGTCAAGCCGCTTTAAAAGAACACAAACAAGTAGAAATTACATTACAACAAACTATCGAACGAGAGAAACTTTTAGCCGCCACCGCTCAACGGATTCGTCAATCTCTTGATTTAGATAAAATTCTCAATACAACTGTAATGGAAGTTCGACAACTTTTGCAAGCAGATCGAACGGTTATTTTTCGTTTTGAACCAGACTGGAGTGGGGTTGTGATCGTCGAGTCGGTAATCACGCCGGAATTATCAATTTTAGACACAAATATCTACGATCCCTGTTTTTCAAAAACTTATATTGAACAGTACCAACAAGGTCGAATTAGAGCGATAGAAGATATTTTAAAAGCAAATCTGACTGACTGTTATATCAATTTATTATCTCAGTTTCAGGTGAGGTCAAATTTAGTCGTTCCGATTTTGCAAGGGGAAAAATTATGGGGGTTATTAATTGCTCATCAATGCGATCAACCGAGACAATGGCAACCCCATGAAACCGAATTGCTGGAACAACTCGCTACTCAAGTTGGAATTGCGATCGGACAAAGCCAACTTTATCAACAAACTCAACGTCAAGCTCAACGAGAACAAGCTCTTAATCAAGTCATTCAAGCCATTCGTACCTCTTTAAATTTAGAAAAAATCTTCTCAACTGCCACCGAAGAAGTCTGTAAATTACTGCAAGTTGAACGAACCATTATTGCTCGATATTTAGCTGATCAAAAGCTGTGGCGAAATGTCGCTGACTACCATCTTTCTCCCGATGCTCCAAGTGCTTTTGGGTTAGAATTTTCCGCTCAAGAGAATGAAATGACCACGAGACTAAAGCGGCTAAAGGTGTTTAGAATTGATAATGCTAAGTATTATCCAGAAGCGTTTAATCAAGACTATGCTGACTCTTTTCCGGGAACTTGGTTGATGATACCGTTACACTTTGATTCGGTATTATGGGGCAGTTTAAGCTTGGTGAGAAACCATCATCATTCCTCTTGGGAAACCTGGGAAATTGAATTAGCGAGTGCTGTTGCAGATCAATTAGCAATTGCCATTAAACAATCGGAACTTTATCAGCAACTCGAACAATTAGCAATCCTTGATGGATTGACACAAATTGCTAACCGTCGATATTTTGATCAATATTTAGATCAGGAGTGGAAACGAGCGCAACGAGAACAACATTCTTTATCATTGCTGTTATTAGATGTCGATCATTTTAAACTTTATAACGACACCTACGGACATCAAGCAGGAGATTATTGTTTGCAACAAGTCGCTCAAACTATTCAGCAAAGCCTCAAACGTTCTAGCGATTTAGTTGCTCGTTATGGCGGCGAAGAATTTGTTGTGCTTTTACCCAATACGAATGCTGAAGGTGCAATTCAAGTCGCTCAACAAATTCACGAAGCTGTTCAAAAACTAGCAATAGAACATTCTTGCTCTTCTGTCAGTGAGTTTGTCACGATGAGTATTGGAATTTCCACCACAATTCCTACCTTATATAATCGCTTTGAAGCCCTAGTCAGTCGAGCAGATAAAGCACTTTATGAAGCCAAACAGCAACGTAATACTTACTGCTTAAGTTATTTAGTTTCGTAATGTTATATCATGTTCGGATAATTAGTGATAAAAAACTTTCTCATAATCCTCCTCTTTCTTCTTCTTGATTTCCTCCTGACTCCTGACTCCTGACTCCTGACTCCTGACTCCTCTGTCGTTTATTTATAACTGTTCAACCGGACATGATATTACAGGTAATATTCTGCATTGAATTGTTCCAGATGATCGATATGACATCTTGAGTAATAGCGGTAATTACATTAATACTTACTGAGTTTCCCAATTGATAAAAGGCTTTTTTGGGATTAGAATGAAGTTGAAAGCTATCGGGAAATCCCTGTAAACGGGCGGCTTCTCTAGGCGTAATTCGACGAACTCTATTATTGTGATAAACTCCAATTCGATTCGCATCACTCGCGACTAAGGTGACAGATACTTTCTCTGGATCGAGAAATTTATAAACTTCAAAAGAGAAGTTACCTGAAACGGGTTTATATTGTCCGTTGGTCATTTGTAAATAACGCTTTTTGACAAGAGACTCTAATATTTTGGGGAGATTCGGATGTTTAAAAAAACTAGCAATTTGTTCAAAATTTAACGGTTTACCATCTTGATGTTTGCCAAATTTTTTCTGGCGTCTTTCCGTTATCAGTAAATTCATTAAATTGATTTCATCTTCGCTACATTCTCCTCGCAAACCCAATTCCCAAGAATGAATAGAATTTCCACCCCGATAGTCAATTAATCTAACTCCATGTAATTTGTTAAAATCTCCCTGAACCACTTTGTTTAAGGCTTGTACAAATTCCGGTGAACAATCAAACGATGAATCTGGATTTTCTTCGAGAATATCTTTGACTTTTGGTGGTAAATCGTTTAAACTATAAGAATTAAGCTGAACTGCATTATAAGCATGAGTATCTTTCGGCCCTACGTCTGAAATCAGGTTAAATTGAGGAGATGCGTTTAATACCCCAATCATGTAAACGCGAACCCGATTTTGAGGTAAGCCAAAGTTAACACTATTTAAAACAAATTTATAAAAACTGTAGCCTCTTAATTGGATTTCATGTTCAATGGTCGCTAAAGTTTTACCGTTATCATGGGTGGTTAAACCCCGCACATTTTCCAAGATTAACACTTTGGGTTTATGGGTGTCAATCAGCCGCATTATTTCAAAAAATAGTGTTCCGCGAATCTCCCCAAAGCCTTGTTTTTTTCCCGCATAGGAAAAAGACTGACAAGGAAAACCAGCGAGTAAAACATCATGTTCAGGTAAAGATTGAATTTGGCGAATATCTCCGGCGGGAATGTGCTGAAAATTTTGAGAATAGACTTGATTGGCGTCGCTATCAATTTCACTAGCTAACACACATTCTCCCCTCAAACCAATAGACTCAATTCCCTTTTCAAACCCTAATCTTAAACCCCCTATTCCCGCAAATAGGTCAATGAACTTAAGCACTACAACTGTATTGATTTCGGTCTATTCTGAAAGATATTATAGCAGTTTTTCGGGTAAATAGAAAACCCAGTTTATTTGCAAAACCGGGTTTATAGCAATATCAGGGCGCAAGCAAGAGCGCCCCTACAAATGGGTTAACCTTGGAACTCAAACGCCCCAATATCAATCACATTGTTAACAATTCGAGGGAATCCGTCACCTCGTTGATCGAACGCTCCGGGAACTGTAAATACGCCCGAAAATTCGGCATCTCCCGCATTAATCGCTGGACTACTTCCTGTTGATAATGCGATCGTTGGAGTGAGTCCCCCATTATCAGCTAAAGTATCGATGAACAAAGCATCAGGCGCAACACCAACAATATCGCCGTTTTGTCCATTTGTTAACCCATTAACACCTGTTGCATTTCCAATTAAGTTATTTCCACCACTATTAACGGGAAACTCTACTCCTGCTGAAATATCAGGATTATTAGGAGCATTATTAGCTGCAACCAGGGTATTTTTGAGATTAGCTGTCTCTAAATTGGTCAAACCTCCACCACCGCTTTCAGCAGTATTGTAAGCAATTGTGCTATTCGTGAGAGTCAATCCACCAAAGTTAAAGATACCCCCTCCCGAATCAGCATTATTGTTAGCAATTGTACTGTTAGTAATCCGAATTGTGCCACCTAAATTCAGGATACCTCCACCATTACTTCCTGTATTATCTGTAATTGTGCTGTTATTAATGGTTAATGAACGGCTTAGGTTAGCAATCGCTCCTCCATTATTAGCTCGACTTCCTTGAATCACACTATTTTCTATCACTACAACGCTTGATGTCGATGAAATATCAATTGCACCACCCCGGCTTCCCTGAGTGGTATTTTCAGCATCATCTATCGTTCCTTCAGCTAATCCGTTCGCAATTGTTAAACCTTCAATTTGAACTATTCCACCATTGATGGTGAAAATGTTAAAGGCTTCTTCAACATCGCGCTGAATCGTTAGGCGATTGGCACCAGGGCCGTCAAACGTAATATTACTGTTAATATTGGGTAATGCTGCAACCAAATTAATCGTATTAACACCAGCAGCTTGAGGAGCAAAGGTAATCGTATCGGCATCAGAAAAGCTTTCAGCATTAATTAACGCTTGTCGCAACGAACCCTCAACCGCATCAAAATAAGCCTGTTCATCGTCAATTTGATCGCTATCCGTTAAACGGGTGACTTGTGTATCATTCGCCAACAGAGTAACCGTTGCTTCGTTATCTTCCGAATCAATCACATATTCAGAAGCGTCAATTTCTGCTATCGTTAACGTCAGGGATTCACTAGCTTCAGCTTGATCATCATCAAGGGGAATTAACGTGATATCCACACTCGCCGCTTGATTGGGAAGCGTTACCGTTGCAGTCGCGGTATTTGTTGCTGCATCAACCACTATCTCAACAGGTTCCTCACCAATTTTCAACTCAAATTCTGGCTGAGTTAATAGCTGAGTTAATAACAGTTTATTGCCTGAAACTGTCAAATTAACGGTTAACTCACCCACCGGATCAGGCGATCGCTGTATACGGAATATACCATTTTGAGCCTCTATTTCTCGACTCAGATCGGCTTCAATCGCATCAGTTTGAATAGCGGTAATAGAAACCGTCGCCGTATCATCATTTTCTATTGTTAAAACTGACTGCGGTTGCGACGTTCCAGCCCGTCCGCCCTCAATTTCCTGACCATTGTTACCAATAATGATGAAATTGTCAAAACTCAATCCCAGCGTTTCATCACTTTCGACGCGATCATCACCTAAAATTTGAATCGGTACGATTTGAGTCGTTTCACCCGGAGCAAACTCAATCGTAATCGGGCTGTTTACATAATCAGTACCCGCTTCGGCAGTTTGCTGAGTCAGAACCACATCCACCCGAGAAGCATTAGTAGTTTCCCCGGAACGAGAGACTTCAACAACGGTTGTTTGATTAACTGCATTACCTTCCACAGTGCTGAAATTCGCCAAAGAAAAATTGTAAACTGGAGGCGAATCATTATCTAAAATCGATAAATTCGCAGTTGGGAACGTGTTACCTGTTTGTCCTTGGGGCGCAAAGTTTTCCAAGCGTAAATTCACCGCTTCGGCTTCTTCTTCTATCGTATCGTCTATGATTTCTAGAGGTATTGTTTGAGTGGTTTCACCGGGCGCAAAATTCACGGTAACTCGTTCGGGTGTAATATCTTCTCCAGGTATAGCGCCGTCTGATGCTGCCGTTGTCAGAACCACATCCACCGAGGACGCCGCCTCGGCATTTCCACTGCGAAGAACAGTTACGACTTCTGTTATCCCGTCATCTTCACTGGCTGTGTACTGACTGGTGGTAAAGTCGTAGGTGGGAATGTCGTCATCATCAACAATAATTAAATTAGCCGTCGGATTTTCCGTCCCAACCTGTTGTCCGGTAGAAGGGGCTAACGATAACCTGACCGTTTTATTCGGCTGCGGAATCACATTTCCGATGATCTCAATGGGAACTGTTGCAATGGTTTGATTCGCTGCAAAATCAACTGTAATTGGCCCTGCGGCAAAGTCAACACCCGGTAAAGCGTTATTAATTCCCTGCAAGTTTACCGTCACTGAAGAAGGATCAAGGCGTCCTGTCCGAATGATTTCAACGACATCATCAACAGTGTTTAAAACATCGCCTTCGGAGGTTGTAAACAAGGAGTTGTTAAACTCGTAGGTTGTGGCGCCGTCATCATCGTTAATTGTGATTGTGGCGGCTGGGTTATTGACACCAACTTGTCCGCCGATAATCGGATTACCATCTGCAATAATTTGGAAGTTATCAAAGCTGAGATTGAGGCTTCTTGAGGGTTGTTCCTCTGTATTGGGAATCAGATCAACGAATACCGATTTTTCGGTTTCTCCAGGTAAAAAGATCAGGGGTGTTGGCTGAGGCGGAGTTTGATAATCGGTTCCCTCAATCGCTGTGCCATCGGTTAAAATAATATCAACTTGTGACTGTAAATCGACATCCGCCGAGCGACTAACAATAATTTCAACTTGTTGCCGATTGTCGGGATCGCCTTCAACCCCAATAAATTCGGCTTTGCTAAAGTCGTAAACAGGGGGATCGGGGGGATCATCGTCGTTGACAATCGTACCTGTGGCGGACTGACCTGCTGGATCAGCTTCATACAAAGTTCCCGATTCTGCGATCGTTAATTCAATCGTTTTATCGGCTTCAAAGATATCATTGGCAACAGGAGTGAGAGTTATTTGAGTTGTAGATTCATTCGGTGCAAAAACAATAGTTCCCTCTCCGTCGGAAAATTCTAAGGCTCCCGTTACGGTATAATCTGTTCCTAACTCAGCACTTCCTGCGATCGCAAAATCAACAATAATCCCTGTTAACAGAGAACCACTAGAACGGCTAAAAGTATAAACTAATCCCTGACCTTGATCTTCTGGAACGTTTGTCGGTGATACGGAAACCGAAACCGTTGAGGCAGTAATCGGCGGAGTGGGAGGAATAGTCAGTGTATCGTCGTCGGGTGTGGGTGTGGGGGTGGGTGTCGGAGTCGGCGTAGGGGGTCGCTCATCATCTTCAATATTAACCACTAATTCGCTCTGTTCCCCAATCGTGGCGCCGCCAATCGGATCAGTTAACCGCAAACTAATCGATTCATCTCCTTCAAATTGATCATCGTTATTAATAGGAATAGTTACTCGTTTGAAGGTTTCAAAGGGAGCAAAAATAACTTCAATTCCTTCAGGGGACAAGTCTAAATCGTCAGACGAAGAATTCGCTTCTGATAGCAACAATTTTCCGCCAACGGTGTTGAGGGGAGAACCTGTCCGTTGAATGCCGATTTCTACAAAAGCAGAAGTTTGATTTTCTCGAATTTGAATGGATTGTTCACTAAACTCCACGACAGAAGTAATTGTCGAGATGGATTTGGTAAAGTTCGAGCGAATCAGAGTATTGCGTTGAGTGGCTTGTAAAATCGCCAATTCTTCCCGACTTTCGCGATCAATAATCGTTGTATCGTTTCCGGTTTGAACGAATTCTAAATCTTCAAATTCTAAATCATCTGTTAAGGCAATTAAATCAAATCCGGCTCGAAAATCAGTAATAATATCTGTTAAGCCGCCATTGAGTGAGCGACCAATCACAAATAAGTCGGCTCCCGCTCCTCCTGTCAGGGTATTCAAGCCTAAGCCTGTGTAGAGGATATCATTATCGAGATCGCCAAATAGTTGGTCATTGCCTTCTAAGTTAACAAGCGTATCATTGCCTTGACCGCCATAGAGGGTATCGCTTCCGCCAATATCACTGATGAAATCATCGCCTTCGTTACCGAATAAAAAGTCGTCTCCTAAGCCGCCTTCAACGGTATCATTCCCAAATTCGCCGAATAAAGAGTCGTTTCCCTCGTCCCCTTGTAATAGATCATCGTCTCGACTTCCGAGAATCGAGTCATTGTCTGAGTTTCCTTGTAGCGTATCATTACCCAGGAAACCAATCAGGGTATCATCCCCTGCTAGTCCTTGAATGAGGTCAGCCTCAAGTGTTCCCTCAAGTAAATCTGGATCTTCAGCACCGATAATATTAGCCATAACACTCGTGTTCGTGAACAGGTGGACAGTTCAAATGTGAATACTGTGAAGGATCATTGTAAAAATGAACACAATCAAGCAGGAGTCTAACGGAGGTGAAGGGAGAATCCCAAACCCTTGCTAGGACTTGACTGTTGCATCTTTAAGGGAATACACATCAGGTGGTTTCAAATCTGTTTTAGCTTACCCACTATGGGCTAGGCTATTAACATTTTTTCAACCGGAAGCAATTCCCAGTAGGTCTTCTGTTGATCAGGTTCTCGTTTACGGTCGCCAAGTGAAATGTAACAGAGTATAAACGACTTTGGGACTCAGGATTACAGATCGTTAAGCGTTTGACGAGAAAGCCTGTTCTGCATGATACTGTCTAGAGGTGTTTACCGATTGCAGTTGACTTACCACCAGGAGAACACTTTGAATTCACATTCACAGATGACACAATATCCGTCTTGTTCACTGCATCACGATGTCAGCGAGTATGTGGCTGACCTTCAACTTCACATGACGTTGCAGGCTCGTAACTTGGTTCCCGCTTTGACTCAAGAAGGTAAAGATAGTCGCGAGCAAATGTTACAACAAACTCAAGCTTATTTTGAAAAAATGGCTTCTCGACAAGCCAATTCGATGTCTCTATAGATTAATCCTTAAAAGTTGTGATCAAAGCAGACTAGAAACTCGAAGTTCACATTCAGTAGAGAGTCTGCTTTTACTTATTTAGATTTTTGGTCGGTTTAATCAGGGGATTGAATCACAGGAATTTCAAGCCGTTGATAGTCTTGAACCGATTCAGAAATGAGCTGATTTCGGATGGCAATCAAATCACAGTAGTCAAATTCATCCGTTCCAAAGACTTCCAGAGCAATCGTTTTTAAAGTATCTCGCGGTTTAACGCTGTAGGAAATCCAACGATAGGACTTTCCATTTAACTTAAATTCGGGCGAAGATAGCAGCCATTTCTGATACTTTTCATCTCTTTTTTTTGCCAAACGAGATTCGCTTTGAGATAAAGCAAATTGCCACACTTGATAACCAACTGAACTTAAATGTAATCCATCTGTTGTGAATTTTGACTGCAAATTACCTGAATGATCGCTAAAGCGAGAATGAAAATCGAGATAAATAGCACCTGCTTGTTGAGCGAGTATTTTAAGTTCTTGGTTGAGTTGCAGAATTTGAGAATTAGGAATCGTAAAAGATAAAAACTGACTGGGTAACAAAGTCGGGAATAAAGATTGAACAAAAAGCTGAGAATTCGGATGTTTTTGTTGTAAATCTTGCAAAATGCGGCGATAGTTTGCTAGAATAATCTTGAGCGGAGTTTTTAACTTTAAATCGTTAATTCCAGCGAGAATATAAATTGCATCCGGTTTAACCGCATCCAAAGCAAACAACCGTTTACAAATTCCTCCGGTTGTATCTCCAGAAATCCCTTGATTTAGCCAAAATCTTCCTTCAGGAAGCAAAGAAGCGGGAAACCACATACTCAGAGAATCCCCCAATAAAACCCCCAAACGTGTAGAATTAGATTGAGAAGCAATGACTTGTTTCATTAACTGAGCTTCATCGTGAAAAATCTGTATCCAGTCCCGAGAAAGGGGAGTAAAAGCAGGAGTTGGTAAACGGGTGTATATTTGCTTGTTATAGAGAGCGACAAGCCGTTGCTGGAACATTTCTAAACCCGTTTTAGGCACAGACATAAGACTAAAAAGTAAAAAAATTTAAGCCAATCTTAGCATCGGACTGGCTTAAATCCTCCCAAACTTGAAAATTCTCAAAAACCCGACAAACATCTTGGTGTTCACACAGGACAAACTGGAGAACACACTTGTATCGTTCAGATGTAGGCTTACCGCAGCGCCGTTTTACCCCAGTTTTTGACCTCAATATACTTTTTTAAAGTGGGTACCTTTGTTGAGCTTGAAGTTTCCGGATGCTAAGTCCGGTATACTGCCACTCAAAGTTTCTCTGGTTCCCGAATATTGAGATTTACAGATCAAAAAAACATAAAGGCAGTCACCAACGCCGCAGCAGAACCTGTTCACTATTATAACTATTCTTGTTCAACTGTGGAGAGGTAAATTTACTTATTTCTTCATCAGGTCTTCCCCGGAACCCCACCTCCCGATACCTGTCATCTATTTACGTGAAATTACGGATTTTCGAGATAGTGAGACATCAACAGAATTCCGTAAATGTCCTGATGCGACTTGAGGGTGGGTAGCAGTAGACTCGAATTAATAAAACACAGCAGGGCAATAGCAATGTTGAAATCAAGGGTAGTGTTTGGGTTAGTCTTAATCATAGGTCTGTTCGCTACGCAAGCTCAAGCCGAAACTGAAAGTGTTAGCTTTACCTTAGTTAATCGTACCAGTCGCAATTTACAAGAGTTCTACGCTTCACCCCCTCAAGTTGAGGACTGGGAAGAAGATATTTTAGGTAGTGAAGTTCTAGGACCTGGAGAATCAGTCACTATTGTAATTGATGATGGTCGCGGAGATTGTCTGTACGACTTCATGGGCGTTTTAGGGCCAAATGCCGAGGGAACAGTCGGAGAAGGGGCTTTAATTCAATCCGGTGTGAGTGTGTGCGATGGCGACACTTACGAATATTATGAGTAGTAGTCTGATTTTTGACAACCGAGAAACCGAACGCACAAACGTTGCAGTATTAGTAACATCGCTCGGAATATAAATCCTTTTGTACTGATCAATCACAATTTTAACGTCTTTTTCAACCGTTCCTAAAGCTTGTCAAACCACTTGAGGATTATTAAAACAAAACCACATAAACCGTTCATCTCCCTCTAACCCAGGGAGTTTGTTTTTTGTTGGTAGAAATTTCCGTAAAAGTTGAGAAGTTCGAGATTAAGTTTCTAGGTCTTCTGGCTTTGTGGCAAAATGTTAAGAGCAATTCAAAACGCTCACATTGTCTGCAATTATCGCCCATGACCTCAACTATCCCCAACCTTCCCAGCAAATACGACCCGTTTACCACCGAAGCCAAATGGCAAACCTACTGGGAGGAGAAACAAACCTTCAAAGCCGACCCCAACCATCCCGGCTCACCCTATTGTATTATGATTCCGCCCCCCAACGTCACGGGAAGCCTGCACATGGGTCACGCTTTCAATAATTCCTTGATTGATACCCTCATTCGTTATCATCGGATGAAAGGCTATAATACGCTTTATCTTCCCGGAACTGACCATGCGAGTATTGCGGTTCATAGTGTTATTGAACGACAACTCAAACAAGAAGGAAAAACCCGTTTTGACTTAGGACGAGAAAAATTTCTTGAACGGGCTTGGGAATGGAAAGAACAATCAAGCGGTACAATTACAGGACAACTGCGACGTTTAGGAATTTCAGCCGACTGGACAAGAGAACGTTTTACCCTCGATGTTGGGTTAGCCAATGCGGTAATTGAAGCCTTTGTTCGGTTGTATGAAGACGGGCTAATTTATCGCGGTCAATACATGGTAAATTGGTGTCCGGCGAGTGAATCTGCGGTGTCAGATGTTGAGGTTGAAAATAAAGAAGTTCAGGGGAATTTGTGGCATTTTCGTTATCCGTTAACAGAAGGAAATGGCTATGTTGAAGTGGCAACAACTCGCCCTGAAACCATGTTAGGCGATACCGCAGTTGCAGTCAATCCCAATGATCCTCGCTACAAACATTTAATCGGAAAAACGGTAACATTACCGATTATGAATCGGGAAATTCCGATTATCGCCGATGAATTTGTAGACCCCGAATTTGGAACAGGTTGTGTCAAAGTAACACCCGCCCACGACCCGAACGATTTTCAAATGGGTCAACGTCATCAACTGCCGATGATTAATATTTTAAATAAAAATGGTTCGTTGAATGAAAACGCCGGAAGCTTTGAAGGACAAGATCGATTTGTCGCCCGAAAAAATGTGGTTAAACAGTTGGAAAAAGAGGGATTTTTAGTTAAAATAGAAGATTATAAACATAGTGTTCCCTATAGCGATCGCGGAAAAGTTCCTATCGAACCGCTATTATCAAC
>NZ_LATL02000239.1 GCF_000972705.2 Limnoraphis robusta CS-951
ATTCTATCACGATAATGTGAAGATTTAAACGGCTTGTTTTCTCAAAAACAATAACAACGACTCGCTAATTTCTTTCCCCCAATGATCTTGAGGATAATGTCCGGCTTTTTCTAACTTCACAAACTCCGAACCTCTAACTAAATTCGCAAATTCTTGGGCTTGTTCAACACTCAACCAGGGATCAGCAACTCCCCAAATAATTTGAGTTGGATGTTCCCAAGTTTTAAACCCTGTTGAAATTTCCGCCATCGACTCTTTCAGTTTGAGATTTTTAATCGTTGCTAAAAGCGATCGCCCCGAAGCAGAACTTTTCAAAAACGGACGACGATAAACATCTAAATCTTTATCTTCGATCACATAACCGCTTCCCCCTTCCAACGTTCGATCAACGAGTAGCGGATCTTGTACCATCATATCCCCGACAAACGGTAAACCCATTTGTTGAATTTTCCAGGGAAGTTTAGCCGCAGGAGAAACAGGCGTATTTAAAACAATTAAACGATCTATTTTATCAGGATTTTTGAGCGCATATTGTAAACCCACTGAACCTAAAAACCCCTGTACAACCAGATGAAATTGACTCAGTTCTAACGTTTCAATAAACTCCGATAACGCCTTCAAAAACGCATCGGGAGTATAAGCAAAATCCCGCTTATCTGCTTTAGAAGAAAACCCCGATCCGATCCAGTCTGGTGCGATCGCCCGATAGCCTTTCGCAGCTAATTCTTCCATCAACACCACCCAACTGTAACTCTGAGAAACTAACCCATGTAAGAGTAAAACAGGAGATTTATCTGTTTGTTCCGGTTTGGCTTCCCGATAAAACCATTCTAGCGATCCGATTTTGATTGTATTTTTATCCAAGGTGACAATTATTGTTCATTCAAATGTAGGGGATATTATACTACTCCTCTCCGCGAAAAAACCCTCTTGTTCAAAAAAAATCGGGTTTTCGGGTAGAACTCCTAAGAATTATCCCTCACAAATTACACTCATTTGTTCGTTGGAAAAGTTTTGATACTGCGATAAACAATCTAAAGAAGCTTGTTGCTTGAGAACATAAGCCTGTAAAAACAATGCACTCCACTCCGCAATCATTTTAACGGATTCTGTTTGTTTAAGTTGGGGTTTATTTTCTTCTTCTGGCCCATCTTTAGGCTGAGAAACATCAGTGATTCCATAATGATTTATTCCTTTAATTTGAATAAAAGCCTTCGGACTATCGGCTATATTGTCATAAGTTCTTTGAGTAAATTCAGGTAAAACAATAGTATCAAGTTCACCTGCAATTAAAGCGATGGGAATTCCTGAATTTTGAATCGTTAGTGATCCGGCTTCTTTTGTTAAAAGATTCGTTCCATAAAAAACCCCTCCAACTAACTCAGGNTAATGATTTATTCCTTTAATTTGAATAAAAGCCTTCGGACTATCGGCTATATTGTCATAAGTTCTTTGAGTAAATTCAGGTAAAACAATAGTATCAAGTTCACCTGCAATTAAAGCGATGGGAATTCCTGAATTTTGAATCGTTAGTGATCCGGCTTCTTTTGTTAAAAGATTCGTTCCATAAAAAACCCCTCCAACTAACTCAGGAGGTCTAATGTACTTTTTACCGGAAATCTGCTCAACGGTTTGTGAATATCGAATCGCTTCTAAACCTGTAATTCCTCCACAAGAATGACCAAACAAAACCATTTTTTCGGGATCTACACTGTTGGCAATCTCTAAATTTTCTTGGATAGAATCACTTTTAAAATAATCTAATATGGCTAAAATTTGAGTTAATTCTGGGGCGAGATAAGTTCGACCCGGTGGAGTATGATTGGGAACGACAACCACAAATCCTGCGGTGGCAATTAACTTAGAAAATAGAGTATAATATAGTTTATCAACCTCAAATCCTTGTAAAAATAAAGCAATCGGCAATTTAAAAGGCGGATTTTCAACTTGGGATAAATCGGGATAATAAATATTAGCTTCATCCCCATTTGTTGTAATAACAGTAGGGTAACTTTTGACTTGATTTAGTTCACATACAGGTTGAAACATTTCCGAATGATCTCCTTTTTATTCCCTAGTTTTATTCCCACAAACGCCGTCCTTCTTTTCCGTTTAAACGTTGATGAGTATCCCTCAGTAACATTGGAATATCCAACTTNGGGATAATAAATATTAGCTTCATCCCCATTTGTTGTAATAACAGTAGGGTAACTTTTGACTTGATTTAGTTCACATACAGGTTGAAACATTTCCGAATGATCTCCTTTTTATTCCCTAGTTTTATTCCCACAAACGCCGTCCTTCTTTTCCGTTTAAACGTTGATGAGTATCCCTCAGTAACATTGGAATATCCAACTTTTGCGGACAACGCGGTAAACAGTCCCCGCAGTCAGTACAACGGTTTCCCTTGTTTCCAGGGAACCAATGACCCGCATTTTCAAACATTCGATAGCGATATTTTCCAAACTCTGTCATCTCGTAAGCAACGGCTAAATTTCGCAACCGCAACACCTCCGGGATATTAATGGCTTCAGGACAGGGTAAACACTCATAACACTGGCTACACCCTTCACTCCCCAAAACCTCTCGCTGAGTGGCGTCTAAACCGTCTAAAACCGCCTTTTCCTCCTCGCTTAACTCCCCATCTTGATCGGCCACCGTCAAGGGCCAATCTAACTCCTTTGGGTTCGCCGCCCCCACGCTTAACGTCGTAATGCGGCGATCGCTGAGTAAAAAGCGATAATTTAACATCAGAGGCGAAAAAGGCTGACACAACTGTTGTAAACGTCGGGATGGAGTATAAAGCTGTCCGCCCTTGTCTGCCGGAGAAATAATAAAAATCCCCATATCATTTTGGGCGGCTAACTCAATAGCTGCTGCATTTCGCTGAAAAAAATAGTAATAATGCAGATTGACAAATTCAAACAAATGTGTATTAATAGCAGCGAGAATCACCTCTAATGGTGCGTGGGTCGAAAAGCCAATGTGCTTGACTCGACCATCCTCAAGAGTCTTCTGCACCCCCGACATTCCCCGTATTGCCAGATCGAGATGTTCCCAGGTATTAATACCATGAAGGGCTAAACNGAAAAAAATAGTAATAATGCAGATTGACAAATTCAAACAAATGTGTATTAATAGCAGCGAGAATCACCTCTAATGGTGCGTGGGTCGAAAAGCCAATGTGCTTGACTCGACCATCCTCAAGAGTCTTCTGCACCCCCGACATTCCCCGTATTGCCAGATCGAGATGTTCCCAGGTATTAATACCATGAAGGGCTAAACAATCGAGGTAATCGAGATTTAGCCGTTCCAAGGATTGATCAACCCCCCGTTCCATCTCGCTCGGATCAGCCGACGGGATAAGTTTTGATGTGATGTAAAGTTGCGATCGCACAACAGGCAACCCAGCTAATAATGCAGCACCCAAATATTGTTCACTATTCCCATACCCTGTTGCCGTCTCGATATGATTAATTCCTTGGGATACTGCCTGCTGCACTGTATGCCTTGCATTGTCCTCAGACGCCAGATATCGCATGGTTCCAAGCGTTAGAACAGAAAGGCGTAGATCGGTTTTACCAAACCGCCGATAACGCATTTTAAAATTCGGATTTTAGATTGAGGAATTGAGCTATATTTTTGTCAATCAAACCATCCATGATCTGAACCCCAATTACTGGGCCTCATCTTTTTTGCGAAAATCGGAACGTTTGATCAGATCTTGCGGACTCAGGTTGGACACAAACTCCCGAAAAGCACGGCGTTCAGCCTCATCAGCCTCCCGATCCACCGGAATAGAAGCATCTGCAACTACTTCTTCCATCACCCAAATGGGGGTATCTGTCCGCAAAGCCAGAGCGATCGCATCACTGGGACGAGCATCAATTTCTTTTTTCAGCTCCCCTTGACGCACAATTAAGACAGCATAAAAGGTATTATCTTGCAGGGAGTGAATCACAACCCGTTCCAAGGTCAGATCCCAAGAATCCATCATACTGACGAACAAATCGTGAGTTAACGGTCTGGGAGGTTTATGGTTTTCCAATGCGCCAATAATCGATCTAGCTTGATCCTGACCAATAAAAATAGGCAAGGCACGCCGCTCTGAGGCATCCCTCAAAAGAACGATGGGACTGCGAGTAGCAGCATCTAGCGCGATTCCGGCGACTTTCATTTCAATCATCGACTCAGCCTCGATAGAATACTTTAGGTAAACGAGTAATCAAACCCGTAGACAGAACATCCTGCATTCCAGTATGCCTTGAAATTCCCTGAAATCAACAACAGATTTTTGTTTGACAATCTCACCCGTCAAACTCAGCTTTCAGGCAAAACGTGAATCCAGTTTTATTCACTTAACATTGATCCCCTACTGAAAAAGTGCCATGTTCACAGGATTAATTCAAGCATTGGGGAGAATTTTGCCCCTAAGCGACGAACAGTTTCAAATCTCCTGCGTTTCCGGTCAAACTGATTTAATCTTAGAAGATTTAGCCATCGGTGATAGTGTTGCAGTTAACGGAGTTTGTCTAACTGTCGTCGAAATCATCACCGGGGGTTTTGTCGCTACGGCTTCCCCAGAAACCCTACGTCGGACGACGTTAGGACAGGGTTTAGACGGCTACTTCAACCTTGAAACCTCCCTGCGTGCCGGGAGCAAATTAGGTGGACATTTCGTGACAGGTCATGTTGATGGGATTGGATGTTTACAGTCTTCGGTTCAAACCGCGAGTTCTTGGGAAATGCAGTTTAGCGCCCCTACACAAGCCACCCTATGGCATCAACACATTGCTCCTTTCATTGTTCCCAAAGGCAGTATCGCTATTAACGGTATCAGTCTGACGATAGCCGATTGCGATCGCGAAGGGAACTGGTTTGAAGTTGCTGTTATTCCTCACACTTACAGCCAAACCAATCTAAAGTACCTCAAACCCGGTAGTTGGGTCAATCTCGAAGCGGACATCCTGGGGAAATATGTTGCCAAATTCCTGAGAACTCCTGCCGTTTTCAACGAAATGCCCTCAATTTCTACAATAGAAGATATTACCCCCGAATTTCTCGCTGAACATGGATTTAGTTAAGGGAACAGGTAACAGTTTTGTAGGGGCGGGTTCCGCTTAGATCTATGTCTGTTATCAATAGCCTGTGTAAACCCGCCCTCTTGATCTCCCCATCTGCGGGGCGCGCCTCCCCTGAGATCTATGTCTGTTATCAATAGCCTGTGTAAACCTCCCGATGTTCCCATCTGCGGGGCGCGCCTCCCCTGAGATCTATGTCTGTTATCAATAGCCTGTGTAAACCTCCCGATGTTCCCATCTGCGGGGCGGGTTTATGTAACTTATTTCTAGGAATAGATACATCATTGCAGAACCCGCCCCTACATGACTCCCCTATCTTGATCGATCATGCAACCTGTTGACTACACCACTCTGCTCGCCACTTGTACAGAACTTCGAGAACAATGGCTTCCCGCCCGTCTCGAACAAGTTTATCAACGCGATCGCTTTACCATTTCCCTGCTGTTACGCACGCTTAAGGGTAAAGGATGGCTAGATATTTCTTGGCACCCCCAAGCCGCCCGAATGTGTATCGGTGATCCGCCTCCTCGCGTACCCGATACGTTTACCTTTAGCGATCAACTGCGACATCAGTTAAGCGGTTTAGCCTTAGTTGCGATCGCGGAAGTTTCACCTTGGGAAAGGGTGTTAGACTTGCAATTTGCTAAACGCCCCGGAGAAAGCGCCCTTTGGCATCTCTACGTCGAGGTGATGAGCAAATACAGTAATGTTGTCTTAACCGGACAAGATAACCTAATTGTCACAACAGCACATCAAGTCAGTAGTCAACAGTCGAGTGTTCGCCCGATCCAAACCAGTCAACCCTACGAACTCCCGCCCAGTCTCACCGATCCCATTCCTCGGTTGAGTGAACCTCTAGATCAATGGCAACGACGAGTCAGTTTAATTCCCGGTTCCCTCAAGCGTCAACTCCTCAAAACCTATCGAGGCTTGAGTTCAGCTTTAATTTTAGCAATGGTTCAAGCTGCCGGACTCGATGGAGATCGTTCAACCGATAGCCTCAGCGATGCGGAATGGACTCGTTTATTTGAATGTTGGTGTCAATGGTTAGAAGCCTTAGAAAAATCTAACTTTTATCCCCATTTTACAGAAACCGGATATTCTGTGATTGCTTGGAATCATACCCCAACTCAACCGTCTATTAAAACGGTTCAAGAACTGCTCAACTGTTATTATACTGCCGAACTTAACCAACAAGACTTTCAGCAACTCCGCCATCAAATTAGCCAAAAACTCAACAATCTTCTCAGTAAATTACGCCAAAAAGCTGACGGGTTTATTCAACGTCTCAAACAATCGGACAATGCAGATATTTATCGAACTCAAGCCGATTTATTAATGGCTTCTCTGCAAGAATGGAAACCCGGAATGACAAGTATAATATTATCTGACTTTGAAACCGGAGAACCCGTTAAAATTCCCCTCGAACCCGAAAAAAATGCCGTTCAAAATGCCCAAGCCTATTATAAACGTCATCAAAAGTTAAAACGCGCTAGAATAGCCGTTGAACCGCTTTTAGCCGAAGTAAAAGCCGAAATTGATTATTTAGAACAAGTCGAAGCCGCGATCGCTCAAATTGAATCTTATCAAACCTCAGAAGATTTACAAACTCTCGCAGAAATTCGCGACGAACTCACCCAACAAGGCTATTTTAATACACCCGGTTATCAAAATCGAGCAACCACTGAAACCGAATTTCATCGGTATAAAACCCCTACTGGTTTTGAATTATTAGTTGGACGAAATAACCGCCAAAATGATTTATTGACTTCAAAAATTGCGGGAGATTATGACTTGTGGTTTCATAGCCAGGAAATTCCCGGAAGCCATGTATTGTTACGACTCAGCGCCGGGGACGTCCCCGAAGAAAAAGATTTGCAGTTTGTAGCGAATTTAACAGCATATCATAGCCGCGCTCGTCAGAGTGAACAGGTTCCCGTGATTTATACAAAACCCAAACACGTCTATAAACCCAAAGGATCAAAACCCGGAATGGTCATCTATAAGCATGAAACCGTGATCTGGGGGAATCCTCAAGCGGCGATCGCCAAGCCATAGACTGCTGAAACGATACCCCAACACCTACTTCTAGAGGATGAGTGAAAATACTATCGGAAAAATTGGTGTTTTTTGTTACAATCGAGAATTAGGGAGATTTGAGAACTCCAACCCGCAGGTTGCATGGGAACGCACCTCCTGGGTTAGCCTCAAATCGAAACAACAACGGTGCTTTTCATTGTGATAAAAGACCAGTTTCGGCTGGTCTTTTTATTTTAATGCTTAAATCTCAATCTGAGTTCAACCTTTTGACAGAAACCGACGTGACGAATTTGATCTCAATATAGAGAACTCATCTCAGAGGTCTATCTACTGATTACAATATGGGTTAGATAGACTTTAGCCTAAACCCCTATAAACAAAAAATATGAATCCTAAAAAACTACTGGGTATTTTGTTCTTACTGTTAGTCGCTATTTTTATCACATCCGGCGATACCTATGAGTTTCTCCCCAAACCCGCTAGAGAAGCCAGCGTCAAAAGTCGAGAATTCATCGTCGGTTTATGGCCTGACTGGTTAAGACCAAGAGACCTAGATGCCCAACGAGAGAAAGAAATTGAACAGTTACAAAAAGGAGGAGGTAAACCCTAACCACCTCACCAGTGACTTAGGTAGGGGCGGGTTCAGTCACAATCTCTGTTTCTGACAAACAACCTAAATCAACCCGCCCTCAGCAGTGACCCGTTAAGAGTTTTTTCCCTATTCCCTGTTCCCTGTTGACTGAATTATTTCTTTTTCAGCCAGCTAAACATCGCCCGTAAATCTTTTCCGACAGCTTCGATGGGATGTTCTGCTTCTTTGCGACGCATAGCCGTAAACCCAGGTTTACCCGATTGATTTTCCAGGACAAACTCTCGCGCAAATTGACCAGTTTGAATCTCTTTCAAAATTTTACGCATTTCTGCGCGCGTTTCATCAGTAATAATCCGGGGGCCGCGTGTATAATCGCCGTATTCTGCCGTATTAGAAATACTATCGCGCATATTAGCTAAACCGCCCTCAACCACCAAGTCAACAATTAATTTAACTTCGTGTAAGCATTCAAAATAAGCCAATTCCGGTTGATAACCCGCCTCTACCAACGTCTCAAACCCCGATTTGATCAATTCACTCAAACCACCACACAACACCACCTGTTCCCCAAATAAATCGGTTTCAGTTTCTTCACGGAATGTGGTTTGTAAAATTCCCCCTCTAGTTCCACCAATCCCTTTAGCATAAGCCATTGCGCGATCGCGAGCTTGACCGGAAGCATCTTGATAAACGGCAAACAAACAAGGTACCCCTTGTCCTTCTTGATAAGTCCGACGAACGAGATGACCAGGGCCTTTGGGCGCCACCATAATCACGTCTACTTCCGGTGGGGGGACAACTTGACCAAAATGAATATTAAAGCCATGAGCAAAGGCTACAATTTTACCAGCGCCCAGATGGGGTTCAATTTCAGTTTTGTAAACGGTTTTCTGGACTTCATCCGGCAGCAGAATCATAATCAAGTCTGCTACTTCTGCGGCTTTGTCTACTGGATGAACCGTCAACCCCTCATCTTTGGCTTTGAGGGCGGACTTGCTACCCGGATACAGCCCAACGACTACGTTTAAGCCACTATCTTTGAGGTTGAGGGCGTGGGCGTGACCTTGGGAACCATAACCAATAATTGCAATTGTTTTATCTGCCAGTAAATCTAGATTGGCATCTGCATCATAATACATCCGAGCCATAGTGGGGATCTCCTATCCTAACTTGTGAGGGGGGAAGTGCAAAACTTTTATCCTATCACAAGTCGGTCACACACTTAAGGAGTAAACAATATAGCAATTCTATTTAATTTTTAAACTGACTTCGGTGCCTTACTAGAGATTGAATCGCACTTTGAGTCAATCACCCTATTGTAACACACCCTAATCATCTATCACAAGTCGGTGATGCGATTTAAAGATTCAACAATAGGATAAAATCAATAAACCTGAAGAATCAAAATTTGAAGCTTTTCTATCGCAATTATTAACCATGTTAGAGTACATTACCCTACCTGATAATATTTTACCGCCTGTTGCACCCTATTCTCATGCAGTTCGAGCGGGAGATTTTCTCTTTGTTACCGGACAGCTTGCTGAAGATCCCAATACAGGAGAAATCATCAAAGGAAGTATTGAAGAACAAACCCGACAAGTCATGGAAAATTTGCGGTTAGTTCTTGAACAAGCTGGAACAAATTTTGATCGCGTTGTCATGTCACGAATTTTTTTAAGTGATTTTCGCTATTATCAAAGTGTTAATTCAATTTATGCGTCTTATTTTGACTCAAAACGTTTACCCAGTCGTACAACAGTCGGTGTTCTCGGTCTTGCCAATTTCGGTGATATTGAGATTGATTTGATTGTTTATTGTGGAGATTAATCCCATTGCCAGGCAGATGCCCACTACCCCAAGTAACAGAAGTAAAAACCAAAAGCGTTTAAGGGATCAGCTACATACGATACAAATCTGGGGTTAAATTGAGAAAAAACAGTTAAGTTCTATCAACTTATGTAAAGTTACTTATGATTTTATTTTACCAAAAAATTTTAAAATATCCTTGAATACCTAGAGGAGACTGAACTTAAAGGATTTTACAGAGTGGATTGAGCAGTTTACAGTTCGCAAACTCCTGTTAAGTCTTATTTCAGCTTTACGAATTGAATGGATAACCAGGGTAATTTATGATTCATACTAGAAGAAAGACACTCAATTGATTTATGTAGTGTCTCACTGTTAAATCTATTTTGATAAACCTTGGTGATATGAGACGACCTTCACAATTAACCCGGTTAATTTGGGACTTCTATCGTGAAAATAACGAAGAATTGCAACGGCTTCAACCCTTAGCAAAATGCAAAGTCTATCGACGTTGGGGTGTGTTACATATCCAGTGTGTTAATCAAGACATCGCTGATCTGATGACGGCTTCCCAAAATATTCTAAGAGAACCGATTTCTCAGATGCGTCTTGCCCAAAAAATAAAAATCTCTGTTAAAAACATGACAGTAGCTTTACTGGATGTCAAACCCGATAGAATCATTGCTTGAAAGACTTTATCTGCGTTCAACTCCTGCAATCTAGAACGGTTGCAGGCTTTAATTAAATAATCAACAGCAAACTAAAAACTGTTAATCTCTGAAATTTTAAAGAAATTCTCCTGAACTTGTCAATCAAGAACAGAAAGAGAACTCAGTAGATGCACCCTGATCAAATTCCCTTGGCGAAAGCTAGGGGATTTTTTTGTTCTAAATTTGACATCAAACTTTCACAATTTTGTCACAATCAACTTAACTTGATACCGTAAAACATTCTGCAAATCATCCGGAAACCTCTTGATATTAACCGAAAAACAGAACAGGAGTAGATGCACCCCGATCAATTAGCCCTCAGCTTAGTCTGAGGGTTTTTTTACTGTAGGGGCGGGTTCTACAAAAATGTATGTCTCTCACAAATAATCTCTATAAACCCGCCCTTAACAATGATGTAGGGGCGGGTTCTACAAAAATGTATGTCTCTCACAAATAATTTCTATAAACCCGCCCTTAACAATGATGTAGGGGCGGGTTCTACAAAAATGTATGTCTCTCACAAATAATCTCTATAAACCCGCCCTTAACAATGATGTAGGGGCGGGTT
>NZ_LATL02000240.1:0-7208 GCF_000972705.2 Limnoraphis robusta CS-951
CTTTGAGGGGTTCGTCTCCCCAGTCGTTCATCCCATTTCAGAGATAGTTTCGGTATGCCCTACCGTACTTGAGAAAAAAATGCTTGATTCTCTGTACTTGGTGCTTTAAGGTTTTATATGGCCAAAGCATTTCTTGCAAGAACCCCATACCTTAAGTTTTCAAGGTTCATTGCATCGATTAGATGCTGGGTTTTTCAACTGGTTGAATACCCTGCCAGTAGAGTTATTATAGCATTTGAAAGAGCCTTATATCCCCATACCTAAAAGGTAGGGGCGTGTGCGGCAATTTTTGGTAAACAAGGTTAATTGAGCTGGTTTGCCAAAAGGCAAGTTATAGCGCTTCGCGCAAGGCAACAGGCAATCATGCAAGAGGCACTCATGCGGAAAAAAGCTTGGTATAGTGAGGCTTTTGACTTTTCTTCATTCGGTGCGTTTGTAAATATACCAGTGCGAAGCACTATAAACCCAGAATTTCGGCTGTTAGAGATCACGCTGACTCAAAATAATTTGAACGGTGCTTTTTGAGATGTCGTCAACAGACTAACGCCACTCCTGACTCAAAGCCGTCCAGGTTTCTTGATCGACAACCCCGCTTTTTTCTAAGCCTTTTGCCTGTTGATAGGCGATCACAGCCGCTTGGGTGCGACTCCCAAACACGCCATCTACCGGGCCTGGATCATAACCTTTGACTTGCAAGCGGGTTTGCAGGGTGAGAACTTTAGATCCCTTCGTTCCCTTGGTTAAGACTTCTGCAACCGCGACGGGTTGGGGATCAGCTTCTAGGAGTTGCCAGGTACCGCGATCGACAATACCATTAACTTCCAGTCCTCGGGCTTGTTGAAAGGCTCTGACGGCCTGTTCGGTACGGGAACCGAAGACACTATCGATCCGACCCGGATCAAAACCATGCAGTTGTAGACGCTGTTGCAAGCCTGTGACTTGTGAACCTTGAGTTCCTGGTTCTAGAGTATAGCGTCGGAGCGGTTGAGGGGAAGCTTCATAAAAAGGCTGAGAAAACAGACGATCTTGGCTGGGTTTCTCGGGAGTCAACTCGGGAGAGCGTCTGATCGGAATTTGCTGTTCTTCGCTGAAACTGTAGTCTTTCGTTGGTAGGTCGGGGTTTGTGCCAGAGGTCGCCCGTGCAGTTGAATTAAATCCCAAAACAGCGACAATCAGTGAGCTGGCTAGGATAGCATTTCTGATAAACATGAGAGGTTATCCTGAACTTTATTGGTAGTTGATGAACATAGCGGATACACTTACTTGAATTTTATCATCTCGCTCCTACGGTCAAATCCGGTAAAAGATAGAAGATCTATTTAAGTCTAATTGCAAAATCTTTGAGGGGTGTACCGGAAAGGATAATCAATTACAAAACGTTAAAATCTAGAACTTGAGATTGTAAAGATATCCGTATTTGTTCCGAATGTAATTCATAAATGGATCAATACTTAATCCATTGCCTGTAACCCGTTCGAGGAGTTCCTGGGCTGTGTACTTGCGGCCATGCTGATAAATGTTAAGTTTCAGCCAGTCCTGCAAGCGCTGAAAGTTTCCCCGTTCGATTTCTACAGGAATTTCGGGATCATAGACAATTGCAGCCTCATAGAATTGAGCGCTGATTAAGTTCCCCAATGTATACCCGTGAAACATTCCCCCAATTAACCCAACATACCAGTGAACATCTTGTAAGACCCCGTTGGTGTCATTTGGGGGAATAATACCCAAATCTTTTTGATATCGTTCATTCCAGGCTTGCGGGAGGTCCTGCACCGCTAGAGTTCCTTCTAACATCGCTAATTCCAAATCGAAGCGAATCATCACGTGTAGGTTGTAGGTGACTTCATCCGCATCGGTGCGAATTAAAGACGGTTGTACTTTGTTGATCGCGCGATAAAATTGCTGGATTGACGTTTGTCCTAACTGACGGATAAACGTCCCTTGTAACTGTGGATAAAACCACTCCCAAAACCCGCGACTGCGACCAACTAAATTTTCCCATAACCGCGATTGACTCTCATGGACACTGAAAGCTGTTCCCGTCGCTAGAGGGGTTCCTTCTAACTCCGGTGCAATTCCTTGTTCATACAAAGCATGACCCGTTTCATGGATAGTGCTAAATAAGGCTTGCTCAAGATGATGTTCGTAAATTCGGGTCGTAATTCGCACGTCCCCTATCGAAAATTTTGAGGTAAAGGGATGTAAGGTTTGATCTTGGCGTCCTCGGTTAAAGTCATAACCCAGACGAAAAATTACCCCTTTGATAAAGCTGAGTTGCTCTTGTTCGGCAAAGAATTGATGAAGGCAAGAATTATCGATAGCGGGGGCGGCGGCGATCGCTTCAACCAGGGGAAGTAACTGTTGTCGCAACTGATGAAAAATCGGTTGGATAATCGCGACATTCATGCCATCGTCATTAGCCTCGATTAATGGGTCAGCAATATGTTGCCAATTTGTAAAAAAACTTGCCAATTCTTGAGAGAGATCTAAGGTTTTCTCTAGATAGGGTTGTACTTTGGCAAAATCATTGGCAGGTCGAGCTTCTGACCAGGCTTCATAAGCGGCGGCTTGATGACGGGATAACCTTGCCATAAATTCGCTTGGGACTCGAATCGCCCGTTGATAATCTCGACGAGCAATCCGAATCAAACTTGCGGCCAGGGAATCGTAAGAAAGATTTGCTTCGTAGGGACGCAAATCTTCCAAGAGTTGACCGAGTGCCGGATTTGTCAATTTTTCATGGGCAATCTGTTTGAGGGTTGCGATTTGACGCCCTCTAGCGGCAGCACCCCCGGCAGGCATATAGGTGGCTTGATCCCAATTGAGTAGGGAAACCACCGATTCAATATCGTTAACCTCACTCAAACGCTGTTCAAGTTCGATTAATTTGGGTTCCTTGTTCGGCAGTGGCATGATCGCGGTGTTGGTCAGATACAGACTATATCCTTTCTAGTGTGCCATTCATTCAGCTTAATCCTGACAGGGTTTAAGGATTAATCACCTACAGTCTTACTCAGAATCCCTTTAACCCTAGTCTCCAAAGCCACCCCCAATCCGGCAACTTGACTGTTGATATCTTGGTGTACAATCTGATGGTATTTTCGTGTTCCGAAGTGATTGATATGTCAACAATGACTTATAACGAGACAGCAAATTCGGTAACAGGTGAAGCAGATGCCAAGGCGAGAACACGCTTGCTTTTAACATTGTGGGCGCTTGGAGGAATTCAAGCCAAGGTTAAAAAAAGCGAACTCACCAGTAAGGTAAAGCAAAAACGCCAAGGGAAAAAAGTTGGCATCTATCAAGGACTCTATGATGAACTAAAAACAGCCGGAGCGATTCGCATAGAAAAGGAAAATCAAGTCCCTATGGTCTCCATGACAGAAACAGGAAAACGAATGCTAGTCCAAGCCCTTAAAGAGCCAGAGTTTGAGTTTGAAGGAACGGTCGTCGCCGCCCGATTAGCAAATGCTCTAGTGGAATTGATACGCCAAATTGATGATATCATTCCCTTGCCTAATTCAGAGGAAAGTAGCGAGGTGGAAGAAGATACACCTCCCCAATAACTGAGATGGGGCGCTTGAAAATCACACCCTCAAATCGTCTAATCCCTGCTTCTCAAATGACTTGATGCAAATCTATTGATTTGATTAAGTTCCTGGTCTGATTGGTATAACCTGAGCCGTTACGCTTTTTCAATTTGACTGCTATCAGCAAGAAAAGCCGATTGAATTCAATAGCATTATTCAGGTCGTGTTGTCGCCCTTATCGGGGTTGAAATTAAATGTTCCATCTTTTCGATTTTAAAGGGAGAATGTTGCTAAACAACGGTTTGATCGGCTGATAAAGTTTCGCTTCTCACGCATTTTCCTCTAGTATGAATAACCCTCGCTCTTGTAATAAAACCTCGATTCGCTCTCTCCTTGTGTTTGCTGGCTACTTGAAATTTTCCGAGGTGCGTTAGGTTAACGCACCTTTAAATTCAAGCCAAGATTCTATTGATTTTTTAAAATTCTCACAAGATTCGCCAGTCACGCTTCAATTTTTGCGGCGATTAGATGAAACTTGATTGAACAAAAATCCTAAACCCAATACACTCAAAGCGAGTACCGAGGTGGGTTCAGGAACTCTGGGAAACTGAGACTGTACCGTTGAGTAAGCAATGTCTGCAATAATTTGGTGAGTTGCTGTTGTCGGGTGAACTTGATCCCAAAAGAAATACTCATCAGGATTGGGCTGTTCGCAGCCGTTTTCTTGACAAAATTTGACGGCATTTGACCAACTATCTGTAACATTGGTAAATCCAAATTCACTGGGATTTTGCAGAATTTGGTTAAATGTAGCGTTAACATCAACTAAACCAATATTAGCACCTGTTAACGACTGATTTAACCCGTTGACGGCTGAACTTAAGTAGAAATTATGAGCCGCAGTTAATTGATTTAAAGGTTCTTGTAAGCCTAGATTTAAACCGAAGGGAGTATTCCCTAAACCCGGTAAATTTAAGAGCAAAAAGTTCCGAGCGCCAACCCCATAAAGCGACTGAACCGCATTCGAGATATTTGTAACCGGTATTGTCGGATCAGTAACCCCACCAAATCCATAGTCATTCGCTCCCGCCCAAACGACATAAAGCGCATCAGGATTTGCGGATTGATTTGTTGCTAATAAAGGTTGAATAAAATAATTGAGTTGTTGAGTTAATCCCGGCAACTCCATCGGAATATCGGGTCGGAGAATATTAATCGTATTGTTATCGCCCGATGTCGCCCCTCCAAAGGAATAATTTGTTCCATCAGAAGACTGAACCGGACTGGTAAAAGGAGTAGGATTTAAGCCCAATTTTGGGGTAAAATATTCTGTCCAAACAGGCCCGTTAGAAAAGCGTCCTTCAAAGGATAAAGGATTTTCGGGAACTTGTCCTCCGGTCATATAAAAAAGATTACCCGGATCAGAAAGACTATCACTAAAAACAAAGATTTGATCAAAACGAGAATCCAAGCTAGCAGCTTGAACCGGAACCGTTCCCAGGGTTCCTAATGTTAATAAGCCTAACAAAGAAGTGCTGAAGGCAAGGTGAGATGAGTAGATGCAAGACATAGATGACACTCTGGTTTAATCAAAAAATCTTTATGTTAGATAATTTAGCATTGACCTCCGTGAAAATACAGAGGATTTTGTAAAGCTTTCGCGAAATCTCTGTAAATGTTCGATAAAAATCTATAGCGCGAAGCGCTAGGCAAGAGGCAAAAGGCAAAAGGCAAAAGGGAGGAATTTGCGAAAGTCTAATCAGGCTTTTCACCATTCTTCGTTTCTGTGCTTATGTAAATAGACCTGCGCGCACTGCTATAACTTTAGATAATCTTTCCTGATTCAAATAGCCAATATTTCAAAGAAACTTTTTCAAATACCCGGTTTCTCGCAGAAACCAGGTACTTTATATTTGATTAAGAATCCTTCAACACGGAACGCATGGTTGGGAACATAATCACATCCCGAATACTTTGAGTATTGGTTAATAACATGATCAGTCGATCTACCCCAATTCCCATTCCGCCACAGGTTGGCATTCCTAATGATAACGCCTGGATAAAATCTTCATCCATCGGGTGTGCTTCTTCATCCCCTGCACTTTTTTGGGCGAGTTGTTCTTCAAAGCGTTTGCGTTGATCAACGGGATCATTTAACTCAGAAAACCCGTTAGAATATTCGGTACCATGAATAAATAATTCAAACCGTTCAACAAAACCCGGTTTAGAACGATGACGCTTGGCTAAAGGACTGACTTCAACGGGAAAATCAATCACAAATGTCGGTTCCATCAAGGTTGATTCTACCTTTTGATCGAACACCGCATACAACAAATAGCCTAAACTTTGCGTGTGTAATTTGGAGAGTTTTAAGTCGATTTTCTCGGCGGCTTTAATGGCTTCTTCTAACGTTAACGTCTCGAAATCTAAGCCTGTTTTTTCCCGCACGGCTTCCACCATTGTTTGCACTTTCCAATGCTTCCCTGTGAAACTGGGATAAATATCGGTGTAGTCATATTTGCGTTCTAGACTGAGTTTATCCTCGAGATAGTCAACTTCAGTCACATCCCCTAACACATCTTGAACGACTCCACAAATTAAGTCTTCAACTAACGTCATCAAGTCAAAATAATCCGCATAGGCTTGATAGGCTTCAATTGAGGTAAATTCAGGGTTATGAGTGCTATCAATCCCTTCATTTCTAAACACGCGCCCAATTTCAAACACTCGTTCAAAGCCGCCACAAACTGCCCGTTTTAAAAACAATTCTGTGGCAATTCGCAGATACAAATTAATATCTAAAGCGTTGTGATGAGTGCTAAACGGACGCGCCGCAGCCCCCCCATAAATCGCTTGTAAAACGGGAGTTTCGATTTCATCAAAATCCGCATTCCACAGATAGGTTCGCATACTTCTAATAATGCGACTGCGAAGTTTAAAGGTGGCAAAAGATTCGGGATTACTGACTAATCCTAACTCTCGATGACGCCGACAAATTTCAGGATCGTTAACGCCATAATAGGAGTCTGGAAAGGGAATAGTGGCTTTTGAAAGGACATCTAACCGTTCAACTTGTACGGAAAGTTCGCCTCGGTTTGTGCGACAGCCAATTCCTTCAGCGCTGATAAAATCTCCGGTATCTAATAACTTTTTAATTTGATTAAAGGAGAGTCCACCTGCTTCGCCTGTAACGAGTTTTTTCTCGATTTTCAGTTGAATGGTTCCCGACGCATCGGTTAAGCCAATAAAGCCAATACTCCCACTATCGCGCTTGAAGGTGATACGTCCACAGACTTTCAGGGGGACGGCTTGGGGGTCTGCAACGCCGTCTGCGAGTTCGTTTCCCGGTTGGGAGAATAGATCTTTGATCGCTTGGGTGGTGTGCGATCGCGCAAAAGACTGACTGGGGTAGGGGTCTATTCCCAGCGATCGCAACTCGTCTACTTTTCGAGAGCGGACTTCTGCTTCGTTGCGGGTTTCATTTTCAGCCATATTTAGGATTTCCTGTAGCAGTTCAATTGTAAAGTTCTATCATAACTTGTAACCCAACTGTATTTTTGCAGACGGCGATCGCATTTAATTCTTAAGTTTATCTAAAAAAAGTAGGTTGGGTTAAGCGAAAGTGCAACCCAACACCCCCATAATTTTTTTGAGCTTTTCTATTTTTCTCGATAATTT
>NZ_LATL02000240.1:7218-7582 GCF_000972705.2 Limnoraphis robusta CS-951
GGAAAGCGCAACCCAACACCCCCATAATTTTTTTGAGCTTTTCTATTTTTCTCGATAATTTATTGTTGGGTTTCGTTCCTCAACCCAACCTACAGCCTACTTAAGTTTATCTTAAAAATAAGTAGTAGGTTGGGTTGAGCGATCGCGTAAAAAAAGTAGGTTGGGTTAAGCGAAAGTGCAACCCAACACCCCCATAATTTTTTTGAGCTTTTCTATTTTTCTCGATAATTTATTGTTGGGTTTTCTCAACCGAACCAACAGCCTACTATTTTTCTCGATCATTTATTGTTGGGTTTCGTTCCTCAACCCAACCTACAGCCTACTTAAGTTTATCTTAAAAATAAGTAGTAGGTTGGGTTGAGCG
>NZ_LATL02000240.1:7592-12697 GCF_000972705.2 Limnoraphis robusta CS-951
CGAAAGTGCAACCCAACACCCCCATAATCTTTTTGAGGTTTTCTATTTTTCTCGATAATTTATTGTTGGGTTTCGTTCCTCAACCCAACCTACAGCCTACAGCCAACAATTTTTATTGATAGATTTCACTCATCTGCTATTGAATAGTTTGGGAAAAATTTAATGTTTTAAGTGTAACATCTGGGTTTATAATTCAAGAATAATTTGGAGAAAATAGCATGGATGCCAACAAAGTATTAGAGAAATATGCTCAAGGTGAACGAAACTTTAACAAAGCCAAGCTGAGTGGATTTATTTTCAAAGGTAGCAACTTGGAGCAAATAGATTTTAACAATGCAGATTTAAGTGGAGTAGACTTCAGCGAATCCAATTTAAGCGGTGCAAAGTTGTACGGAGCAAACTTCAGCAAAGCGTTTTTAGAGAATGCAAATTTAACGAGAATAGACGCATATTCGCTTAATTTAAGTTGGGCGGAATTGAGCAAGGCTAACTTAAGTCGATCCAACTTATCCAAGTCCGATTTAAGCAATGCAAATCTAGAACAAGCCAACTTAGATGATGCAAATCTTAGTCACGGAAATTTAAGCCAAGCATTTTTGACTGAAGCGAGTTTAGTGGGTGCCAATTTGTACGAGGCAAATTTGACAAAAGCCGATTTAAGAGAAGCAAACCTCAGCAAAGCAAACTTAGAAAATGTACAGTTTGAAGAGGCTAATTTAAAAGGTGCTATACTTCAGTTGGTGAATTTAAAAAACGTTAACTTATCGGGTTTAAATTTAACTCGGGTTAATCTGGAAAGGGCGAATTTAAGAGGGGCGAATTTAATCGATGCAAAACTAGATGGTGCGAACCTACAAAAAGCAGACTTAACTGGAGCAAATCTCTACGGTGCAAGTTTGGAAGGGGCGGATTTAACAGGTGCAATAATGCCGAATGGAGAACGTTACCGAGTTCAATCTATTCAAACCAAAGAATCGCGCCAACAGACAGAAGTAACAGGTAAAAATATTATTCATACAGACAAAGCGCCCGAACCGCCTAACTCTCGAAATCAAGCCGTTATTGTGAATGGAATTATTTATGTTGCTGCACAAATTGGCATCGATCCACGACTGAATCAGATTTTACATGAAGAAGATGTCGGCAAACAAACCGAACAAATTATGGCAAATTTAGAGATAATATTAACAGAAGCGGGAGCAACTTGGGCGGATGTCGTGAAGACTACTATCTTTTTAAAAGAGATGAAAGATTTTGCAGCGATGAACGCTGTTTATGCTCAATATTTCGATGCGGAAATGGCGCCGATTTGTGCTTGCGTTGCAGTGGCTCAACTTCCAAAAAATGCCCTCGTTCAAATTGAATGCGTGGCGTTGAGTCATTAATTCAATGATGTTATTTGTGACCCCTCCCTAGCCCTCCCCTAAAAGGAGAGGGAAGAAGTAGTAGGTTGGGTTAAGCGAAAGTGCAACCCAAAACCCTATAATTTTTGTGAGGTTTTCTGTTTTTTTTTGATTATTTATTGTTGGGTTTCGTTCCTCAGCCCAACCTACAGTTTGAATATTTTGGGAAAAATTTAAGGTTTTAAGGGTAAGGGATGGTTTTATAATTCAAGAATAATTTGGAGGAAACAACATGGATGCTAAAGAACTGTTAGAGAAATATGCAAAAGGTGAAAGACACTTTCGGGTAGCACAACTCAGTGGGATCAGTTTAGCAGGTGCAGATCTGAAACAGATAGATCTAAGAGGAGCAAATTTGAGCAAGGTAGATCTAACTGAAGCGAATCTACAAAGCGCAGATTTACTAGAATCAGACTTAAGTGAAGCAATTTTATTAAATGCAACGATCACAAATGCTAATTTGACTAGAGCTTGTTTAAAAGGAGCGAATTTACAAGGAATTAATGGAGGTTCTACTAATTTTACAGAAGCAAATTTAAGTGAAGTTAACCTAAGTCAAGCCAAGCTTAACGGTGCAAAGCTTATTGATGCTATGCTTAATGAAGCGAATTTAAGTGATTCACAATTAGAAGGAGCCGTTTTATTGGGAGCGTCTTTAAAAGAAGCAAATTTAAACGGCGTGAATTTAAAGAGTGCAAATTTAAGCGGAGTAGATTTAACAGGAGTTAACTTGAGTGGATTTAATCTTTCTAGTGTTAGCTTTATCAATGCCAATTTAACCGAGTCGGATTTAAGTTTAGCCAAGTTAGACGGTGCTAGATTAGAAGGGGCAAATTTACAGTCAGCTAATTTGAGAGCAGTAATATTGACAGGGGTGAATTTATCAGAGGTCAATCTAAGTCATGCCAACTTGAGTGGAACAATACTTGATAATGCAAAACTTAGAAATGTTAATTTTCAGGGAGCGAACTTGGAAAGAGCTAGTTTGAAAGATACAGACTTAATGCAAGCTAATCTAAAAGGAGCTAACCTTTCTAAAGCAAATTTAACGAATTCAAAAACTTATGGATGGAATATTGAAAACGCCGATTTTAGTCGTGCAATTATGCCAGATGGTTCAGTGTATGAACTTGAAAATAATCAGAATAATATCACAGAAGAAACCGATCAAATTGAACCCTCGCAACCTCAAACGAAGCTAAACAATAAACCATTGATTATTCGGACTGACAAAGCACCCGAACCGCCTAACTCTCGAAATCAAGCCGTTATTGTGAATGGAATGATTTATGTTGCTGCACAAATTGGCATCGATCCACGACTGAATCATATTTTACATGAAGAAGATGTCGCCAAACAAACCGAACAAATTATGGCAAATTTAGAGATAATATTAACAGAAGCGGGAGCAACTTGGGCGGATGTGGTGAAAACCACTATCTTTTTAAAAGAGATGAAAGATTTTGCAGCGATGAACGCTGTTTATGCGAACTATTTCGATGTGGAAATGGCGCCGATTTGTGCTTGCGTTGCAGTGGCTCAACTTCCAAAAAATGCCCTCGTTCAAATTGAATGCGTGGCGTTGAGTCAAACGAACTTTTTCTAAATAAAATATTGATTCGTGGTAATCTAAATACAGTAAGTTTAATCGGATTTCACACATTCAACTGATGACACGTCAAATTATTCGTACAGAGAAAGCACCCGCCCCCGTTGGCCCGTACAATCAAGCTGTAGTTGCAAATGGGATGGTATTTTTAGCCGGTCAAATTTCAATTGATCCCGCAACAAATAAAATCGTTCATCTTCAAGATGTTGCCAAACAAACTGAACAAATTATGGCAAATCTAGAAGCCGTTTTAACCGCAGCCGGGGCGAGTTGGTCAGATGTCGTAAAAACCACCATCTTTCTCAAAGATATGAAGGATTTCGCCGCGATGAATACCGTTTATGGGCAGTATTTTCAGACCGAAAATGCCCCCGCTCGGGCTTGTGTAGAAGTGTCGCGTTTACCGAAGGATGTGTTAGTAGAAATTGATTGTATTGCGGTGATAGAGAATAATTCATAATTGCAAACTGTCCTGAAATAGTCCCAATCCATCCGAAGAAGCAGAAAGTATCGAATAAGAATAAACCTTTGTCATGGGTGAGTTAGGGCGCAAGTGAGAACGCAAACCGCCGCGCCCCGACGACTGTGTTAACTTTTTATGCTTTGATACTTTGATGCTACATAGCATTCAATCTGACCTTTCAAACGGATGAATTCAATCAATCTATTCAGGAGTGAAGCCCGATGAATACCCCTAAAATTTCCCCCGCTTTTTTCCCCGTTTTAGGGAATAGTGACCCCAACAGCAAACAGGATGCTATTGTTATTTACAGAAGCGAACGTCCGCCTGAAGAAATGCCTTCTCGGGGTGATGAACGTCGTTCCCAAGTGATGCAACAACAAAGTAAAGAAAATACAAACGTTGTTGTTAAAATGGCAGCGAATTATCAAAATGAAACAGGTCAGTCATTAAATGTTTCAAAAGTGGGTTCAGGTGCGTTACCTGTCGCAACGGTAGAAGTGACTCGAAATACCCTTCCCGCCCTCGCTGAACAACCGGAAGTTATTGCGGTTATCCCGAACCAAAGAATCAGACTAATAAAACCCCAACAAATCGAATATTCTGACTTGATGATTCAAGAAGAAAAGCAAAAAATGACTTGGGGTTTGCAAGTATTAGACATTGCCAAAATGTGGGAAACTACAAAAGGCAAAGGTGTCAAAGTTGCGGTATTGGATACAGGTGTTTATAGTGATCATCCGGCACTCAAAGATCGAGTCAAAGACTTTATTATTGTAGACCCCAACGGACGCCGAATTAAAGCGATGCCTCATTTCGATGCTGATCAACATGGTACTCATGTTTGTGGTACGATTGCAGGTGGAAAAACGAATAAAGGGGTGTCAATTGGAGTTGCACCCGAAGCGGACTTATTAGTGGGTGGGGTTTTAATTGGAAATGCTACCTTACAAACTTTAATTGAAGGTATGGCTTGGGCAATTGAAAGTGGCGCAAATCTTATTAATATGTCGCTAGGTTTGACTTATTATGAACCCCTATTTGCTGAAATTTTTGATCTGATTATCAATCAGTTTGATGTGTTACCTGTGGTTGCCATTGGTAACGAAAATCATGGCAATACCAGTTCACCGGGAAGCGCCCATAATGCTTTTTCAATTGGTGCCTTAGAAAAATATTCCAATGATGAATTGGGAATTGCCTTTTTTAGTAGTGGGGCGAGTTTAGTTTTCCCTCAAGATGCACCGAATAATTGGGTCACAAAACCCGATGTTTCAGCGCCCGGAACTCAGGTTTATTCTTGTATTCCTCCGGTTCAACAACCTGATGGAATTTATGAATATACCTACATGGATGGTACCTCAATGGCGACGCCTCATGTGGCTGGAGTTGTAGCGTTATTAATGTCAGCTTGTCCGAAAGCTTCTTTGAATGAAATTATTAAAGCGCTCAAAGAAACCGCCTATCATCCGGGTGGGGAACAAATGCGTCCTGATAACCGTTGGGGTTGGGGTCAAATTCAACCGGTTAAGGCGTTAGAAGCCTTGAAATAATCACCAGTGTAGGGGCGGGTTCCCCATGAATTTCTGTGTCTTAGAAATAAGATTAATAAACCCGCCCGACCCCCAAAGAA